>JAAFAL010000096.1 GCA_018222345.1 bacterium | reverse complement strand
TCCTCCATTACCCACCCTTCACTGATCCATACTTTTTTTGGAATGATAAGGCGTATACCGAGATCTACACACCGAATATCGTCCGAAGCGTCAGATGTGCACAAGAGAAAGACGTGGATGAGGCCGCCAGGGTTGAGGCCGCGCTTGGCAGTGGGCAGCGCGTTGACGGGTTGGCGACAGGCCCGTGGGTCACTGCTGCACACCCGAACCAGGTGCTTTTCTCCAGCCGTAAGTCGAACGCAGGTCAAGCCGGGTCACAAATCATCGGCGCGCTGTGCGTGGAGAAGTTATCCGAAAACTGGCGACGGGCACTTGACGATGTCGGCAGCTCGGTTTGGATGGGCGACACGGCAAGCGTGGCTGCGCCGACCGCCACCATAGAACTCAACTTGGCCGGCCGCGCTTACCCACTGGATATTGTCGTGGACTCAGGCCTGCAAACACGGGGCCGGGCACCGTGGCTGATTTTCTTGATCGGCCTGATCACCTCGCTGCTGCTGTCAACTTTGACAGCTTTTTTGCTGCAGACGCTGCGTGTTGGAAAGCAGTTTGCCGACAATGCCGAGCGTGAGAACCGTGTTGCCAGCCGCCTGAAACTGGCGATGTCCATGGCCCGTGTGGGCAGTTGGGAGTGGCGAGAGGGCGAACCGATCAATCTGGATCGCGGCATGGCAACGATCCTCAGAACCAATCGGCAAACAATGGAAATGCACGAGATTTGGACGCTCGTCGATGCGGAAGATCGTGACCGTGTGCGCGGCGTATTGGGTGATGGGTTGAAGAGCGCGCAGCCATTCTCAGTTGAATTTCGGCTGGCTGGCGACACCGGCAGGCCGCACATCATTGAAGCGTTTGCGCAGGTTACGCGCCACGCCAATGGCCGCGCCGAGGAGGTCGCTGGCGTGCTGCGCGAAGTCACCCAGCAACGCAAGCTGGAGGCCGAACTGCACGACCGCGCAATGACCGACGCGCTGACTGGCGTGACCAACCGCCGCGGCTTTGATGAGGCCATCATCCGCGAGATGGCCAGCGCCAAACGTAACAAATGCCCCTTGAGCCTGGTCATGGTGGATGCCGACCACTTTAAGCGCCTGAATGATGCGATGGGCCATATCGAAGGCGACAATGCCTTGGTGGAGCTGGCTAACTGCTTGCTCGTAGCGCTGCGGCGGCCGCCGGATGTGGTTGCTCGGTATGGCGGTGAGGAGTTTGCGGTGCTGCTGCCGAATACCGGCGCCGACGGCGCGCTGCAAGTGATTCGCCGGGTACAGATCAAATTACTGGAGCGGCAGATCGCGCATGCCGATTCGCCGCTCGGGCCGTATCTGACAGTCAGTGCCGGTGTGGCGCAATTGGACCCGGAGGCACACGACGAACCCGAGCAATTGATTCATGTCGCCGATACCGCGTTGTACGCGGCCAAGCAAAACGGCAGAAATCGTGTTGAGGTCGCTGGCGAGGTTGCAGAGCCAGCAACGACCGTTGGTTGAGTTATTCCGTTGGCGGCCGGCTGTTCTCTTGCAACCGCCCAACTTGCTCACCAATCACTTGATCGACAGGCCGCGCCCAATTGCTCAAGCCGCCCGGCGCAAAACCAGTGAAGTTGTAAGTGACGGTCAATGTGCTGGTGCCTGTTCGCGCGCCCTCGGCCAGAACAAAGTCCAACACGCCATCGCCGGGGATGCCCTGCAGCGGCCCGAGCCCGCCGGTGGCCCTTAGCAGTTTGCCCGGCTGCGCATTGACGATGGTCATGTGCTGCACGCTGTGCGTGCCTTGGCCGCGGTCCCATTGTTCGCACCAGCAGCCCCCGGCGTAGGGTGCAATGCTGAGATTGGCGGCGTCGCCTGAGAACGTGTGCGCCGGGTTCCACCAACTGGCGATATTGACGATGTGGGCATAGGCGTCGGCCGGTGACCAGTCCAGATCGGCCTTTTGCACAATCACGAACCCGGTATCGGACTCGTGCGTGACTGCTGCCATCGCTGACACTGACACTAATGCGCCGCAAAGCAAGGCGGCTATCTGAATACGGTTGGGCAACACGGGCTTATTTCGGTAGCAAGAAATCAGGTGCCTCGGCGTGGACCACACGCCCACGTGCATCAAAGCCGACGCCTTCGTCCTGCAGGCGTGCACGCTGCTCTCGGGCTGCGGCGCCGGTGGTGCTGAGCTTGCCTTGTGCGTTGACCACTCGGTGCCAGGGCGCGTCATCATGCAGATGGCCGAGCGCGGTGCCCACCAAGCGTGCGCGGCCGGGCAAGCCTGCCATACGCGCTACGGCGCCATAGCTGCGCGTTTGACCACGCGGGATGCTGACGACGGCGTCGGCAATAGCCGCCAGTTGCGCCGGGTTCACTCGTCCTCGAAGTCTTCTTCGAAGTCGAAGTCCTCGCGTGGCGGGTTGCCGTCATAGACTGCGGCACGGCGGGTTTGCAGGTAGGCATCGCGCACAAACACGTAGGGGTCGTAGGCCTGGCGTACCAACCGGTCGGTGGACAACAGCAAAGCACGGGTGTTGATGATGTCGAGCACGTTGAGGCCGAAGACGACCTCGGGTTCATCGACATAGAACGTCGGGTTGAGCGGCGAGCCGACCAGCCGGCCAGTGAAATCACGGTTGGTTGATGGCCCGAGGAACGGCAGCATCAAATACCAGCCTTGGCCCACGCCCCATTTGCCAAAGGTTTGGCCGAAATCTTCTTCGTGCGCCTGCAGGCCCAGCGCGCTGGCGGGGTCGAACAGCCCGGCAATGCCCAGGGTGCTGTTGACCAGAAAACGCCCGGTGTCCGACACGCCTTCAACCGGCTTGCCCTGCAAGAACTGGTTGACGATGGTCAGCGGGTAGCCGAGGTTGGCAAAAAAGTTGGTGACACCCTTGCGCACAAAGCCTGGTGTAACCGCCACATAGCCCTTTGCGACTGGCCGTACGACATATTTGTCGGCTGTTGAGTTGAACGCGTAAACCCCGCGGTTGACGCCCTCAAGTGGGTCGGACGGATCGTAAGTGGGGGAGTGGGCACAGCCGGCGAGGGTGACGGCAAGTGCGATGCCCAGCAGGCGTGCGTGCTTCATGGATACGTCCAGACGTTGGCTAAGTGGTTTGATGAGCCTAAAGCTTTTCTTTTTCCAGCCGCGCGATCAAGGCATCCAGGCCGTTGCGGCGGATTTCGGCGGCGAACTGGCCGCGGTAGTTGGTGACCAAGCTTACGCCTTCGACAGTGACGTCATAGACCTTCCAGCCATCGGGTTTCTTGCGCATGGAGTAGGTCAGCGGGATCGGCGAGCCGCCGCTGGGGATGATGCGCGAGCGCACCATGGCTTCTTCGGCATCCGCCGGGATGTCGGCCGATTCCCATTCAACCTTTTCGTTGCTGTAGTCCAGCAAGGCATTGCCATAAAAGCCCACTAGCTGGGTTTTGAAGGCGTCCATAAAACGGGCGCGTTGGTCATCACTGGCCTTGCTCCAATAGCGGGCCAGGACGAGTTGCGAGACGTATTTGAAGTCGAAATGCGGCAGCACAATACGCTCGACGGCGGCGTATAGCTTCGCCGGGTCGTTTTCGAAGCTTTCGCGGTTGGCTTTCAACTCAGCCAGCAGGGCGTCCGCGGTCTCTCTGGCCAGCACATCGGGTGCTTTTTTGGAGGCGGGTGTATCAGCCTGCGCCTTGGCGGCAGAATCTTGCGCTGCAGCCGGGGTTGTCAGCAGTGTGGCCGGGGCAATGGCCAAAGCCAGTGCCAGCGAGGGTATCAACTTCATCTGGGGAAACTCCGAAACGGATGGTCTGTGGCTTGGACTGATGCCGACCGCAGCAGGTTCAATCGCGGTGTTAAATGTGCGCCGGACATTATTGCGCAAGCCCGCGGGGCTGTGCAGCGCCGGGCAGGCCGGTGCATGGCTTGGCCGGCTCCAAAACCAGGTCGAATTCGCTGGCGATAGCTTGCAGCAGGGCGTGTTGCACTTGAGCCATGGGCAGTGCGATGCCCAAGCACGCCAGGCTGGTCATTTGCAGGCCGGCGTAGCCGCAGGGGTTGATGCGCGCAAACGGCGCCAGATCGACATCAACATTCAGCGCCATGCCATGGTAGCTGCAGCCGCGGCGCACGCGCAGCCCCAGGCTGGCAACCTTGGCACCATTGACGTACACGCCCGGCGCGTCACTGCGCGCCTCGGCGATGATGCCGTGGCTGGCAAGCAGCGCAATCACGCTGTGCTCCAGGCCGTGGACGAGGCGCGACACGCCGAGGCCGCGACGCGCCAGGTCCAAAAGCGGATACACCATCAATTGGCCCGGGCCGTGGTAAGTCACTTGACCGCCGCGGTCGGTTTGCACCACCGGGATGTCGCCCGGCGTAAGCAGGTGTTCGGCCTTGCCAGCGCGGCCTTGTGTGAACACTGGCGGATGCTGCATCAACCAGATCACATCGGGCGTGGCTGTTGTGCGCGCATCGGTTAGCTCCGCCATGGCCGCATAAACCGGGGCATAGCTTTGCAGGCCCCAGTCTTCGCAGGCGACCGGCGGCTGCTGGGCGGTGTTCACAGCGCCATCATCACCGCGGGGTGGGCGGTCAGGTCTTGATAAATGGCATCAAGCTGGGGCTTGCTGGTGGCTGTAAATGTCACCGTAATCGCCAGGAACTTGCCGCCATTGCTGGGGCGGCTGCTCACGGCATCGTCGGGCACGCCATCAACGTGTTCCCGGACTAACGCCAGCACGGTGTCGGCGAGGCTGTCGCTGTGTTTGCCAAAGGCCTTGAGCGAAAACTCGCACGGGAATTCCAGCAATGTTTCGGCATCGTTACTCATGGGCTGATTATTGCCCGATCATGAGCCGCACTTCATCAACCAGACGCTGGAACAGGCTGCCCTCGGGTACGGCGCGTAGCGCGATCAACGGCGCAGTAGTGATGACCTCGCCGTCGAGCAGGATGTTCAAGGTGCCCAGTGCCTGGCCATCGGTGATGGGCGCCAGGATGGTTTTTGGCACTTCGGGTTGCACCACCAAGTCGCCCGAGCGCCCACGCGGCACGGGTGCAAATAACGGCTTGCTGACGCCCAAGTCGAGTTCATCAAAGGCGCCCTTGTACGGCCGCACGGTGGTGATCGGCGTGTTGGCGTCGTAAAGCTTGGGGCTTTCGAAGAAGCGGTAGCCGTAGTTGAGCAGCGCACGGCTGGCCGAGGTGCGGGCGCGTTTGCTGTCGGTGCCGAGTACGACCGAGATCAGCCGCATGCCGTCGCGGTCGGCGGACGACACCAGGCAATAGCCGGCCGATTCGGTGTGGCCGGTTTTCAGGCCATCGACCGATTCGTCCTGCCACAACAACTTGTTGCGGTTGTACTGGCGGATTTCGTTGTAGGTGAATTCCTTGACCGAGTAGATCTCATAGTATTCGGGAAAGTCGTCGATCAAAGCCCGCGCCAGAGTGGCGATGTCGGCGGCCGTGGAATAGTGGTTCTCGCCAGGCCAGCCGGTGGCGTTTTCGTAATTGGTGCCGGTCATGCCCAGGTCGCGGGCGTAGCTGTTCATCCAGTCGGCAAAGCTGCTTTCGCTGCCGGCGATGTGCTCGGCCAAGGCCACGCTGGCGTCGTTGCCAGACTGTACGATCATGCCGTACAGCAGGTCTTTGACGCTGACTTGGCTGCCCACCTCGATGTACATGCGCGAGCCGCCAGTGCGCCAGGCTTTTTCGCTGACGGTGACCAGGTCCTCCATCGCCAAGTCGCCTTTGCGCAACTCGGAAAAGACGATGTAAGCAGTCATCATTTTGGTGATGCTGGCGGGCTCCACACGTTTGTCGGCGTCTTTTGCAGCCAGCGTCGTGCCGCTGTTGAAGTCTTCGAGGATGTAGCTTTTGGCCTCGAAGCGCGGCGGTTCAGGCGTGGGCAATGCGGCCAAGGCCGGGGCGGCGCAGGCCAGCAGGCTTGCGGCGGCGAGGGTGCGCATCATGCGCGTGGGGCGAGTTCCATTCATGGGTGCGTTCTACGGCTTGTTCAGTGGGCGGTTGGTTTGAGCGTTTTGTTTGGGCTACGGGTTGTCGGCGGCCGGAATCACGGTGGCGGCGATGCCGCGTGCCTGCATGGCGTCGCGCGCGGCGGCCAGGTCGGTGCTGTTGATGAACGGCCCGCTGACCACCCGGAACAGTGTGCCGAGTTGGGTGTTGGCTTGGCGAATCATCACCCCTGGCACGCCATTGTCACGCAGGCGCCCAGCCAGCGCGTCGGCATTGGCGATCTCGCCAAACGCACCGAACTGTAAATACTGTGCGGCAATGTCCTGCCGAGGCGGGGTCGATTGTACCGGTTGCCGCGGTGCTGGCGCCGGTGACAAGGGCGGCAATGCGCCGTCAACCGGTGGCTTGCTGGCGACGGTCTGGCCGCCTAGCGGGTCGATGGCGGTAATTTCCACCATCGCCGCGCCTTGTTTTTCCATGCCCAGTTTGACCGCCGCGGCCCAGCTCAGGTCGATGATGCGGTCGCCGTGGAATGGCCCGCGGTCGTTAACCTTGACCACCACCTGCCGGCCATTGCCCAAGTGCCGCACTTGCACATAGGTCGGCAGTGGCAATTGCGTGTGCGCGGCGGTCATGGCGTACATGTCGAAAGGTTCGCCGCTGCTAGTGCGCCGGCCGTGGAATTTGCGCCCGTACCACGACGCAATGCCGCGTTGGCTGAAGCCTGCGGCGCTTTTCAGCGTGGTGTAGCGCTTGCCGAGCACCACATAGGAGTCGGGGTTGCCATACTTGCTGTGCGGCTCGGCTTTGGGCACCGCATCGGGCACGCTCAGCGGATTGACTTCGGCTTTCTTGGGCGGGCCGTCCTGCGGCCCGCGGGTGATTTTGCCGCCAAAGCAGCCAGCGAGTAATACCGCGGCGACCAGCGCCGCTGGAGTCGCGCGCCGCAGCTCAGTCACGGCGCACTACGGCCTTCGATGGGCGCACCCGTGGCCTGCGCCAGCGCCACGCCCAGGTCATGCACGGCCATGGCGTAGTAGGTGCGCGGGTTGTATGACATCAGCACGTAGAAGTTATTCAGCCCGATCCATGTGCGCCGGCTGCCGTCGGCAATTTCCAGGTCGATGATGCCTGCAGGCGTATCAACCGGCATGGGCACGGCAGGTTGCAGGCCCCAGCGCAGCAGTTCGCCCAAGGTGTAGGGCGCTGTCCGCGTGTTGGTTTTCGCGCTTTTCGGCGGCGTTGCCGGCTTGGCGAGCACGACGGTGGCGGGTTCGCCGCGGCGCCAGCCCCGGTTGCGGCCACGGTAGTTCACCAGATAATTGCCGGCGCTGCCGATGGCATCGGCGGGTGTCCACAGATTGACCTCACCGTCGTCGTCAAAATCGACCGCCAGGGTGCGGTAATTGCTGGGCATGAACTGGCTCAGGCCCATGGCGCCAGCGTAGCTGCCTTTGGGCTCCAGGGGGTCGAGGCCTTTTTCCTTGCATAGGGCAAAAAAGGCGGCCAGTTCGCCAAAGAAGAATTTGGTTCGCGTGGGATGATCGAAGCCTTGTGTGGTCAGCGAGTCGAGCACACGGTGTGGGCCGGTATAACCACCGTATTTGGTCTCGGCGCCGAGGATGGCGGCGATGAAATGCGCCGGCACGCCATAGATTCGCTCGGCGCGGGCGAAAGTCTCGGCGTGCTCATCCATGAACGCCACGCCACGTTTGATGTTGGCGTCGTTGACGTGGATGGGGCGGTAGTCGTACCAGGTCCAGGTGCGCTCGGGCGCCGTGCGTTCGCGTTGGATCAGTTTGTCCACCCGCTGTGCCTTTGCCAGCGCCTGCTTGACCGCCGCCAGGTCACTGGGCTTGAAGTCGTAGTCGGCTTGTAGCGTGCTCAGCAGCTTGGGCACATCGGGGTGGTCCGAGTAGTCGGCCCACGCTGCTTGGGCCGACAGGCACAAGCCAATAATAATTAAGTATTTCAATTGCTTAACTGGATAAAAGGCGGCGGTGCGTGCGGATGGACATGAGCATGCCCATGCCGGCGAGCAAGCTTACCATTGAGGTGCCGCCATAACTGACCAGCGGCAACGGCACACCAACCACCGGCAGCAGGCCGACGACCATGCCGATGTTGACGAACACATAAACGAAGAAGGTCATGGCAATGCTGCCGGCCAGCAGGCGCTGGAACGAGTCCTGGCCCTGGACTGCAATTTGCAGGCCGCGCATGACGACGCCCAGATACAACAGCAGCAACAGGCCGACACCCATCAGGCCGAGTTCTTCGGAATACACGGCAAAGACAAAGTCGGTGGCGGCCTCGGGCAAGAAGTCGAGCTGGGCCTGGGTGCCGTTGAGCCAACCCTTGCCGAACAGCCCGCCAGAGCCAATGGCGACCTTGGACTGGGTGATGTGATAGCCGGCGCCGCCGGGGTCGCGTGCGGGGTTGAGGAAGGTGAGCACGCGCTGCTGCTGATAGGCGTGCATGTTCATCCACAGCAGCGGTGCCGCAGCCGCGGCAGCCGCAACGGCGCCGATGATGTAACGCCACTGCAAGCCAGCAAAATACAAGGCAAAGGCGCCGGCAACGGCAATCAGCAGCGCCGTGCCCAAATCAGGTTGAGCCGCTACCAGCCCGACCGGAACAGCAATCAATAGCGTCGCCACAGCTAGGGTGCGAAAACGCGGTGGTAGTGGCTGAAAATGTAACCACGCGGCTAGCGCCATGGGCGTGGCCAGCTTCATGATCTCGGATGGCTGGAAGCGCACGACGCCCAGGTCCAGCCAGCGCTGAGCGCCTTTGGAAGCGTCGCCCACAACCAGCACCAGCACCAGCATCACGGTGCCGGCGGCAAACAACCACGGCGCCGCGGCGCGCAGCGTCTCGGGTGAGGTCTGAGCAATCAGCCACATGATCAGCAGCCCCAAGCCAATGCGCTTGAGCTGGCTGTGCACAGCGCCCATGGATTCGCCGTTGGCGCTGTAGAGCACGAACAAGCCCAGCGCCATGATGCCGACGAGCAGCATCAGCAAAATGCCGTCGAGATGCCATTGGGCCAGCCATTGTTGCAGGCCGATGCTTGGCGCATCGTCCGACGCAATGGCCTGATCGGGCGCGCGGGTAACGGTCTGGTTCACGGCCGTGCGGGCTCGGCTGCGTGGTTGTGCGCTGGCGGCACCAGCGCACTGATTAATTCGGGCGGCGTCGGCTCCCGCATGTAGGCGTCGATCACCGCGCGCGCGATCGGCGCCGCAATCTTGCCGCCACTACCCGCGTGTTCGGCGATTACCGCCACGGCAATTTGCGGGTCGTCGGTTGGAGCGAAGGCCACAAACAGGGCGTGGTCGCGCAATTCCAGCGGAACGTCTTCAAGGTCGGGCGCGTCTTCATCTTCTTGTGACAAGCCGGCAACCTGCGCCGTTCCCGTTTTGCCAGCCATGCGGTATGCCGCGTCTTTACCGCTGCTGCGTGCCGTGCCGTTGGCTGCGTGGGTGACCGCCTCCATCGCCTGCGTCACAACCGTCCAATGCCGTGGGTCGCGCAAGTTGACTGGCGGCAAGGCATTCGGCTGGGTCGCAAGCAAATCATCACTTTCAGGGCTGGTGACGGCCGACAGTGCGAATGGCTGCATGCGCTGGCCACGCATCGCCACGACGGCGGTCATGTGTGCCAGTTGCAGCGGCGTGGTGGTCATGAAGCCCTGGCCAATGCCGATGTTGAGGGTCTCGCCCGGGTACCACGACTCGCTACGTGCGCGGCGCTTCCAATCGCGCGACGGCAGCAGGCCGTCCTTTTCGCCGGGCAGGTCGATGCCGGTTTCAGCGCCGAGGCCGAAGCCACCCAGGAAGCTGTGGATGCGGTCGATGCCCATGTCCAGCGCCAACTTGTAGAAATACACATCGCAGGATTCGGCAATCGAGTCGCGCAGGTTCATGTAGCCATGCCCGCGGCGTTTCCAGTCGCGGTAGCGGCGCTCGTTGTTTGGCAGCACAAAATAGCCAATGCACAACTCGCGGTGGTTGGTGCCGACAATGCCGGCATCCAGGCCCGATAGCGCCATCACCGGTTTGACAGTGGAGCCGGGTGGATACTGGCCTTGCAGGCTGCGGTTGAACAGCGGCCGGCCCATGTCGGCATTCAGGTTGGCGTAGGTGCGGTAGTCGATACCATCGACAAACAGGTGCGGGTCGAAGGTCGGCTTGCTGACCAGGGCCAGCACCTCGCCGGTTGCCGGTGCCAGCGCGACGACCGCGCCGTTGTGTTCGCCCAATGCGTCGGCAGCGGCGATTTGCGTGGGCACATCCACGGTGAGGTAGATGTCTTGCCCGGCGGTCGGGCGCTGGTAGTCCAAATCGCGCAAGGCCCGGCCTTGGGCGTTGGCTTCTATGATCTTGCTGCCAGGCTCGCCGTGCAGCAGGTGTTCATTGGCGGCTTCGGCGCCCACTTTGCCGATGCGCCGTGTGCCACGGTAGCGCCGCGGGTCGAGGCGGTCGAGATCAGCCTGGGTGATGCTGCCAACGTAGCCGACGAGATGCGCGGCGTATTCGCCAAGCGGGTATCGGCGGGTGAGTGCAGCGCGAATTTCGACACCGCGGAATTTCTGCCGGTTGACCTCAAAGCGCGCGACTTCCTCTGGCGTTAGTCGGGCGCGCAGCGCGTAACTGCCAAAGCGCGGGCCGTCATCGACGCGCTGGTAAAAGCGCGCGCGATCGGCCTCGGGGATGTCGATCAACTTGGCCAGGGCAGTCACGGTGTCTTCCAGCGACTCGACCTGCTCGGGCACAATTTCGAGTTGATAAGTCGGCAGGTTTTCTGCCAGCACCACACCATTGCGGTCGAAGATCAGCCCGCGTGCTGGTGCAACAATGCGCGGCCGCATGCGGTTGTCGTCCGAGCGTGTGGCGTAGTCGTCATGGTGGACGATCTGCAGGTCGATCTGCCGGTATAGCAGCAGGCCGAGTAGCACCAGCACGCCAAGCCCGGCCGTCAGCGCGCGCAAGGCAACTTGCTGGCGCTCCAGAACCGGATTTTTGATTTGTGCGGGTCGTGCCATTGGCGGGTGATGAAGCGGTTGCGGGGGGCTAACCCGAATATTTCACGTGACCGCTTGTTAGCGAATGTAACAACATGATTGTTAAAAACAATTCAGGATTCTCCGAAAAACCAATTTGTACCTGCGCATCGCTTGCACAACATCTGGCTGGTCTCGGCCGCCCTGGGCTTGCTCTTCCTTCCAAACATAGCTACGGCTATGTTTCTCAGTCCAGAGCGGCGCCCAGAACAACCGATCCTGCGCCAG
>JAAFAL010000095.1 GCA_018222345.1 bacterium | reverse complement strand
GCGGCTGCCTGGTGCCGAGTATGTGCCGTGCTATCGGGTCGTAGCCTAAGCGCCCCTCACCCCCAACCCCTCTCCCCCAGGAGAGGGGAGTCAATCCTTCTCCCATCGGGAGAAGGTGGCGCGCAGCGCCGGATGAGGGTGAGATGCGCTGATGCAAGGACGAGCACTGCTCGTCTGCGCAGCTCACGCCCGGCAGGAGCCGGGGCCGGAGGGCGGTAGTGGCTTGGAGGCCATGGATGGCCGACAAGGGTGATCTATTTTAGTACCGCGCCACCCGAAGAATCTCGGCAAGCACACGGTTCGTATCAGTCAGCACCTCGTTATTCCAAAACCGCAAGACAACAAACCCACTGTTGCTTAGTGCTTCTGTACGACGCTGATCCGCACGCATAGCCGGTGGTGCACCATGTTGGCTGCCATCGAGTTCCACTAGAAGTTTGGCGTCGAGGCAAGCGAAATCGGCAACGTAGCCAACCACAGGGTATTGGCGACGAAACTTCAGCCCGTCGAGGTGGCGATTGCGAATGTGGTACCAGAGCAGGCGTTCGGCGTCGGTGCTCGATTGGCGGAGCGTGCGGGCGAGTTGGGTTTTGCGGTTTGGCATCGTGAGTCCCCTCATCCGCCGCTTCGCGGCACCTTCTCCCATTGGGAGAAGGGCCACAAAAAAACCCCTCTCCCGGGGGAGAGGGGCTCGGGGTGAGGGGATATCCCCGCTTATTTCACTAGAATATCTTGCGCATTCTTCTCAAGCGTCCGCTCGCCAATGCCCTTGACCTGCATGATCTGCTCGGCATTGGCAAATGGCCCGTTGGCTTCGCGGTAGGCAACAATGCGCTCGGCGGTTACAGGACCGACGCCGTTGAGTTCTGCATCCAGTGTTTCGGCGTTAGCGGTGTTGATGTTCACCGGGCCGGCAAAGGCAGCGGCAGAAGCGAACAGGGCGATAGTGGTGATGAGTGTTTTGAACATGATGGTCTCCGTTGTGGTTAAAGATGCCGGCAAAAATTTATTTGCCGTACACCCCTTAAAACGGATTCCATGCAAAAAACCGGACATCGGGTAATGACCGTTCGTCGGGAATACTCCCCTCACCCCTAGCCCCTCTCCCACCAGGAGAGGGGAATCAGAACCCTTCTCCCAGGGGGAGAAGGTGGCGCGAAGCGCCGGATGAGGGGCTTATTTGGCAGGCTCTGCCCGCACAGCCCGAATCAACGCCATCAGCCCAAGCAAGGCCAAGCCAAACATGCCACCCAGCATGCCGCCCAAGATCACAATCAGTAGCTTGCGCGGCCGCACGTAGTCGTCTGCCTCAGGTGGCGCCGCCGGGTCGATTACGCGGAAGACATACCCATCGCGCACCTTGGCCAGCATGATGGACTTGATCTGCGATTCGATCAGGCTGTACATCGACTGCTGCACTTCAACCACGCTGGTCTTTTCCAGTTCGCTGCGCAAGTACGCTAGGTTTTTCTCCGACTCTTGGATGTCAACTTGGCGCATGGCTTCATTGGTGCGTGCAACGAGTTCGTTGGCCCATTCGGCAGCCAGTTCGGGGTCAGTCCATTCGGCGGCGACAGTGATGACGGCTGAATCGCGGTCTTCGGAAACCGACAGCACACTCTTTGTCAGAAATTGGTAAGCGTCGCGAACAGTCGGAGGGTCGCCTGCGACATCGCTAACCCAGTCGCCTTTATCGGCATTCCACAATTCATGGAACAACACAGGCAATAGCTGCTTGTCTTGCACGAATTGCTCCAGCAAAATGCGTGACTTCATGACGGCGAGTGCTTGGTCGGTCTTTCCGTCGCCGCTGCCCAAATTGATGCCGCCCAACGCTGCCAGCCCGCCCAAGCTCGACGCCAACCCGCCCAGCGGGCTCCCTCCTTCTTGTTCGGCAGGCACCATCACCAGTTCAGCGCGATAAACCTCGGTGGACGTCATCGCTACAGCGATACCAATCAGGCCGCCAGCCAAGCCGCAAGCGATCAGCAGCCATTTGCGATCCCACAAGTATCGAATGAGATCAATCAGGTCAATTTCGTCGTCGCGCGGGTCCATCAGAAGACGCCGACCGAATTGAATGCCGCCACTGAAAGTGCCAATTGCGACATGATTTGCGTCACTGTGCTCCAAAGCGTGAGTGGCCGGATACGTGTCAGATCCAATGGCACAACAATGGTGTCGCCGGGCTGCGCTTGCGGGTTGCGGCCAAACCAGCCCTTGCTGACGCGCTCTACGCTACCGTTGGCGCGCACCACATAGATTGAATCGTCATCACCCAGAGAACTGACGCCGCCTGACTGCTCAACGTAGTCCAGCACAGAGTTCCCGGCGCGGTACAAGTGCGAGGTCGGAAAATTCACCTCGCCAATGATTGTGACAGTGCTCGGTTGCTTGGGCACAACGAGTTGGTCGCCATCGTCGAGCACGATGACTTGATCGCGGCCATCGATCTGGGACTCCAGGTCGATGACGAGCCGGCCGACGACGTCGGTCTGCTCGGCCTCCTCCAACACCGCTTGAGCCCGTAGGAGATCACCGGAATCGCTGCTGGCTGCTTGCTGACGCGCGGTCAGTGCTGCAAACGCGATTTGCTGGCGTAGGCGTTGTTTAAGCTGCCTGAGTTCGCGTGCCTCGCGTTCGCGCAAGCTTTCGCGTGTGAACACGGCGCTCGATGGGTGGGCATCAGCCGTAAAACCGCCAGCGCGCGTGATCAAGTCCTGCAGCGTTTCGTTTTCACGCATGATGTAGGCGCCAGGGAATCGAACCTCGCCACCGACCTCGACATTGATTGATTCTCCCCAGTCAGGCAGCTGCCGAATCAGCAAGTTGTCTGCAGGTTTTAGTGCCACGGCGTTTGCTTCACCTTTCAGCACCTCAGCCAGTGGCACGCGTACCAGCGTGTTGTCTTGCTCGAACGCCGAGATGTCTCGACGTACCAAGTCGGCTTCCAATCCGAAAGCGTCTTCGGTCAGGCCGCCAGCAGCCCGGATCAGGTCTTCAACTGTCATGTCCGGCAACAGCGGGTAGGTGCCCGGGAACGTGACGCGTCCGGCAACCTCGACGATTGCCGCAGGGCTGCCCAAGCGGGCGCTTTGTTTGAGCCGATCCAACTCGGACTGCAGAAGCTCAGACCGCGGGTTTTCCAGGTCGAAGAAAATCACCCGGTCGCGCCGTTGCAATACAGGATCCGCGGCGGTGAATCGTCCAGCCTCTGACAAGGCCATGCTGGGCACGAATGCGCGTGGGTTGACCGCGCCGACATCGGCAACGATCAGCGCGAAGTTCAGGTCGGTGTTTGGAGCAAGCTCACCAAAATTGGTGACATCGGAAACGCGGATGCCGGCTCGCCACGCGCGCTCACCCGGAACCTTGACGTTGCCGGTTAAATGCACAGCCCGATCGAGCTCGTCATCCAATGCCAAGGTGAACACGGCATCGCCATCACTCACTGGCACACGCTGGGCGCGCTCAAGGCTCACGGCATCGATACTAACGCCGCCTTTGCTGCCCAATTGGCGCAACTGCACTGCTGCAGTGTCCGTGCCTGGCAACACACCACCAGCCAAGCGTATGGCTTCGCCAGCGCTGAGTGAGCCGGTGAATTCGTAGATGGCGGGCCGCTTGACATTGCCGAACACCGAAACGGACTTCGCCAGGGTCGGTACAAAGATGACGTCGTCGGCGCGCAAGCGAACGTCGTCGCGGTTGTCGCCGTCGAGCAGCAAGTCGTAGAGATCCAAAGTTCGCACAGTGCGCCCGGCGCGCTTTAATTCGACTTGCCGCAGCGACCCGCGCGGCGAGATACCTCCGCTAACGTAGAGCGCGTGGGTGATCGTCGATAGCGAACTGATGGTGTAGGCGCCGGGATTGGCCGACTCGCCCAGTACGAACACGCGGATTGAGCGGAGCTGCGCGAGGGAAACGCTGGTTTGCACACCAATCTTTTGCTTGGCAACGCGCGACTTGAGTTCGCCGCGCACGTCATCGAAGCTTCGGCCGGAAACGTTGACGGGGCCGAGCTCGGGAATCTGGATGTCGCCGTTGCGATCGACGGGTAGCAAGTAGGTTTGATTCTCTTTGCCAAACAGGCTGAGTTGCAGCTCGTCACCCGGACCGAGCACGTAGTCGGTGGGAACCGGGATGTTGGTGGCCGGAGCAAATGTGCTTGGCTCGCCCGCAAACAGGTCGTAACCGAAGCGCTCCAGTGCAGCCAAGCCTTGCGGGGCGACAGGCAGCAAGGAGATCTCGATGCTTGTGTCCCTGAGCAATGGCTCGGCCATCAGGCGCTCGGCGGCTTGTTCGGGCGTCAGGCCCATCAGCGGGATGGGGTTTGCGATGCCCAGCACAACGAGATTTCCCAAGCCGTTGGTGTGATATAGCCGCTGCGACTTGAGCCGCTTGATCAGCGCGTTGTCGTCACGGTCCGTCGCATCGGAATCGTCGTCAATCTCAATCTCAATCGAGATCAGCAGCGTGTCATTGCCTTCGATGACGCTCTCGCTAGACGTGTTGCTGGTGTCAGGTTCGCGCCGCGGGCGGATTACATCGGGTGATTCTGGCAGCTCGCCAATGCGCTGAGTTTGCTGGTTGCCACTGTACTGTTCAAGCAGCGCTTGACGCTGGTCGGGCGGAAGTTGTTGCAACAATTCGAGCTGCTGTGCGGTGGGCTGTTGCGCGCCGGCAAGGCTGCAAGCCAGCACCGCAATGGCTGTCGTGGAGATGCGAAGAATGCGAATCATGTTTGTTGCTTGCTGGCCAACAGGCCGGGTAACCCCGAAAGCCCCGCAGTTTAACCGTTTGGAAACGGTGGTGTCTGCTCAGGCGTGGGCCCAGGCGCGGGCGTGGGCGGTGTCATGAGCCGCAGCGTTTCTGGCAATAAGCGCCAGATCAGCCCGGCCATCGCAGCACTCACTACGCAACCTGCGACTGCATTGCCGACAAAGCCGAATTGCACGTAAATTGGCCCAGCCAGCGCGCTGCCGGCCGCAAACCCGAGCTGGCCCAATGCCAGCGACACATAGATCAGCGTGCCGCGGCGCTCGGCGGGTAGTAGTTCCGACACTAGCGTACGTAGTGCGCCGGAGCGCGACGCGGCACCAGCCATGGTGAGTGCAAACACAAGGTACGCGGCCCAAGCCCAACGATCAGCCAACAGCATGGCCAACATGCACACCGCGACGACGGCTGTGCCACCAGCGGCGATGGGTTTGCGGCCGACTCGGTCGGACCAGCGCCCACTGCGCGGGCCGGCTAGCACCATGGCGCAGCCACCGGTGGTGAAAACCAACGCTGTCGCCAGCGCGGTCAGGCCTGCGCTGCGCTCGAGAAAATCGGGCAAATAGGGCACGAACACGCCGATGGCGATGAACAGCGCGCCGTAGGTCAGGCAGGCGTCGCGCGTGTCGCGTGCCTGCCACAGCCGTGCGTAGCCAGCCAACACGCCGTTGGCCGACAGGCGGCCGGCACGTTGCACGGGCGGCTGCGGCACCACCCAATACACCAGTGCGCAGGCGGCCAGCATGACCACGCCGAACACGGCAAAGGCTGCGCGGGCATCAATGGCCAAGGCCAGCCAACTGCCCAACGGGATCGACAAGATTTGCCCGCCTGCAAAGCCGGTGTTGACCCAGCCGGTTGCCCAACCACGCTTGTTTTCAGGTAGCGCGTCGGTGATGTAGGCAAAGGCGCCGCCCGACAACAGTCCGCCACATACGCCGGCAATGATGCGCGCGGCCATCAACTCGGCAAAGTCGCGCGCCAGCAGGTGCCCAAGCAAGGCCACGCCCAGCGCGCCTGAGCCAATCAGCAAAATGCGCCGCCGCCCGATACGGTCGGACACCGGGCCGGCGAGCAGGGTCGAAACGGAGATTGGCAGCGCGTAGGCCGTGAGCAGCCAACCCAGTGCGGCGGCGTCGGCGCCGAATTGCGCGCCGATGCGTGGCAGGATGGGCGCGACGATGAGCACTTGGCTCATTGAGCCGAACACCACCAGCCACAGGGCAAACAGGGTGAGCCCCAGCGGCGGCTGGTTACTGTGGTTTCGACGGGGCATGCCCGTCAGTGTGCGGGCTATGCCTGAAGATGCAAGGGTAGGGCCGTGCTAACTGCTGGGCGCTTCGTCAACTAGCAAGGCGTCGATTTGCATCAAGTCATCGGCGGTGAGTTGGCCGGCAGCTTGTTTTAGCCGCAACTTGTTGAGCAGGTAGTCGTAACGCGCGCGGGCGAAGTCGGTGCGGGCGCGGAACAGTTCGCGCTGGGCGTTGAGCACATCAACCGAAGTGCGGTTGCCTACGCGAAAGCCGGCTTCGCTGGCGTCCAGCGCGGTCTGGTTACTCTTGACCGCTTGGCGCAGCGCTTTGACGCGGCTGATGCCCGCCAGCACGCCATCGTAGGCATCGCGAGTTTGGCGCTCGACAGCGCGCTTGGTTTGCTCGATGACGGCGGCTTGTTGCTGGTATTGCGCTTGTGCTTGGCGAATTTCTGACGTCGTGCGCAGGCCGGTGAAGGCGTTCCAGTTGAGGAATAGGCCGATGCTCAGCGAATCAGTTTCCGTGTCCGACGGGGTGCGCGGGGTTGCGGCGCCGGACGCGTTGTTACGGGTGCTACTTTCGCCTGACGTATCTTGAACCGATGCCGTGCCTTGTAGCGACAACGTCGGATAACGCGAACCACTTTGTTGGCGGATGGCTTCCATCGCTGCCTCGCCACTCAGGCGTTCGGCGGACAAGCCAAAGTTGGTTTGCAGCGCTTTTGCCACCCATTGATCGGCGTCCTCGGGCTCAGGGGATTGCAAATCCAACCCGACGCGCACGCCACTGAGTTCTGGTGCGTATTGCCCGGTGATTTCACGCAAGGCCTCACGCGTTGTGCGCAATTGGCGTTTGGCTTCGATTTCGTCAGCCACGGCCAGGTCATAGCGCGCTTGGGCTTCCTGCACATCGGTGAGTGCCGACAGGCCGACCTCGTAGCGCTTTTGCGCCTGCTCAAGCTGTCGCTCGATGGCGCGTTGCTCCGCTGCAGCGAATGCCACGGTGTCGGAGGCTGCCAAGGCATTGAAGTAGGCCTCGGCCAAGCGCACCACAATATTCTGCTCTTCAACCAAATAGCGCGCGTGGGCTAGCGCGACCTGTGCATGTGATCGCTTGAGTTGTTTGAAGGCCGACCAATCGAAAACCGCTTGAGAGATAGTCAGTGAAGCATTGGTGCTTGTGGAGTCGCCGTCAGTCGTGAAATTTGACGGGGCGCCAGTTGCTCTGTTGATACCCGTTTGGGTCTGCTCAAAATCGTTCTCGGACACATTCGCCTGCACCGTAACCTGCGGCAGCAACAACGACCGCGCCTGCGGCCGCGCTTCAATTGCGGCATCGCGCTGGGCAGCAGCAGATTGCAGCAGCGGGTCGTTAGCCAAGGCCAAGCGGTAGGCAGTCTCCAACTGATTGGCGGCGGCTGGCGCGCTAGCACCAACGGCAATTGCGGCCATCGCGGCCGTGGTGAACATCCGTTTCAAGTCCCTGTCCCCTGTTCGATTGCGTGCGCCGCATCCGCGCGGCTCGGGTTGCTACATTGCGTGGCCCAGCAACGACACCGCCGTGAACGACACCGCCGCCCGCCGGGCAGGTTCGTATTGTATGACGCCAGCAGCCGGTAGATGGTTCTACTGACTGTTGTCATGCACCAATTTTGCCAGCGCCGAGCGCGAGTGCACGCCCAGCTTGTCGTAAACGCGATACAAGTGGTTCGACACTGTTGACGGCGCAAGGCCAACTTGGCGGGCGATCTCCTTGAAGGTCAGCCCGTGGGCGACGCCATTGACGATGCTGCGTTCGCGCAAGGTGAGCGCGTCCAGTGGGCCGGCTGGCCAGGCGCGCAACACGTTGAGCTCGCCCAGCGGCTCGCGGACGACGCACAGCTTGCCGATGGTTCGGTTGCTGCCGTGCTTGCGGGGTAGATCGAACGGCAATTGGTGTGGGTCGCGTTCAGGGTAGTGGGCGTCGAGCAGGTCAAGAAAGCCAGCCTGGACCTCGTGGAACACGCCCTGATCGTCGCACACGCAAGCCGCACTGCCCGTCGGCAAATCGGGCTGGCCACGGTTGATATGCGCAAACACCAGGTGCGATGCGGCATTAACGAGGTGGTAAGCCATGCGGGCGTGCAAGGCTTGTTCGTCGGCGGTGAATGCTTGGCTGCGGTCGTTGCGGTACAAGGTCAGCAGTGTATAGACGCCGCCACGCGGGTCGGCTTGGCCCGTCGCCATGATGTGTTCGATGCCATGCGGCTTGAAAATGTCGCGGTACAGGTCAGAGGCATAAAACCCATCACCGGGCCATTGCGAATGCATGGTCACCGGCTTGCCGGGGTGCTCGAGGATCGCGGGCAGCAGCGGGTTTTGCTCGCGGCTGGCCTCCAGCGCTGGCGGCAGGCCGGGCGGCAGGTCGAGCAGTGTGATGGTATGAAACGACAAGGTTTCCAGCGTGCCGGTGCCCCACAAAGCGCCATCAAATGGCAGCGCAGACCGCAGCTCGCGCAAGGCCCAAAGCCGGAACTGCCCGGGCCGCACTTGCGCGCCAGCCCGGTATAGCTGCCCAATCAGCATGTCGGCATCGTCAATCACAGCAATGGATTGTGGCACGAAACCTTGCAATGCTGGCATTGGCGGCACAATGCGCCGCCCAACCGTGCCTGTGATTGCGAGCGCCGTAGGTGGCGCTTGTAGTACTACTACCCGTAAATTCCCTCACCCTAGTCCTCATCCCTGTGGGAGAGGAAACCAAAACCCTTCTCCCATGGGGAGAAGGTGCCTGAAAGGCGGATGAGGGGCGAAACGCACGGCCAGGCGGCGTCCGCAATGACGCCTACATTGGCCTACAATTGACCGCCACGGCCCGCCTAGCCTAGAATCCGCGGCGCTGAAGGGCGATTAGCTCAGCGGTAGAGCACTGCCTTCACACGGCAGGGGTCACTAGTTCGATCCTAGTATCGCCCACCACCCATTTTTGTTGCTTGGCGCACAAATAGTGCTTGCCACGCGACTAGCCGTATGGTTTCATTCACATGTGGCTCCGCCTCTCGGGGCCGTTATAACCGAAAGAATTCAGGAGTATTACTGTGAAAGCATTGTTGAAAGCTGTTGTTCTGCTGGCGAGCGTCGCATTTGCCGGCGGCGCTGCAGCCCAAGGTGAAGCTGGTGCTGGCGCCGCTGCAGGCTCTGGTGCCGCTGCTGCCGCCGGTGCGACTGCAGTCTCCACTGCCGTTGTTATTGGTACGGTTGTCGTGTCGGCCGTCGTGATTGGCGCTGCCGCCAGCGACGACGATGACAACGCGCCGGTGCAAAACAACAACACCGGCTCGACGACCGGCACTAACTAGGCCGGTTGAACCACCGCAAGGTGGTTATGAAAAGGCGCTCCGTGCGGAGCGCCTTTTTTGTGTCCGAAATGCGCTTTAGCGAGCTAAAAATCGATTTCTCCCAGGTTGCGCGGCGTGCGGTGCATGTCTGCGCCACGCTTGCCGCAGTGGCGACGCTGGCTGCCTGCTCATCGTCCGACAGCGGCCGGTTTGCGCTGATGGAGAGCTTGATCTCGAATCGCGCCGTCACGGATTACCCTCGAACGCAAGCAGAAATTGATGCCTATCCCTATGCCCAGCTCGGCGTGATCTACGACGAGGGTAGGCCGGGGATTGCCGTGTTGGCTGAGTACGTGAACGGGAATCACCTTTGGGTGGCTTCTGACCGATTCAGTCTTTTGACGACTCCGGCGGGGCGAATTCTGAACCTGCAAGTCAACGGCAAGTATTGGCGTACAGCCGCGCTTGATGCCGACCCAATTGCATCGGCGGCGGCCGGCAACGCCGGTCAGTATAAGTACCAGCGCCCGCTTGAGGCAGGGCGCTTGGCAGACGATAGCGAATCGAGCGTCAGTACACAGCTAGATTGTGTGCTCGAAGCAACCGGGCGGGAAGTGCTCGATATCAAGGAGCGCGAATACTCTACGGTTCGATGGCGCGAAACTTGTCAGTGGCCCGACGGGCAAGACGCCGTGCTGACAATCTGGGTGGATGACAAACAACGCATGCGACGCGTCGATGGCTTTGTGGCGCCAAGCGCAAAGCGTATTCGGCTGGACATGCTGAAGGTGCCGGCATGACTCGACTCGTCGCCGCTGCTATGGCAATCGGGTTCAGCGTAGTGGCTAACGCGGCCCCTGATGAAACCTCCACCAGCAATGACTACGGCAATGTCGGGTTGCTGCAGACGCCGACTGCCAGGTTCAGTGGCGCTGGCGAGCTGCGTATCGGCTATGCCTCGGCGCTGCCTTACAACTCGCCGTTTATCTCTGCTCAACCCTTCGATTGGTTAGAGGCGACATTTCGCTATACGACATTCAACTATAAAGGCCTCGATGGCGGCCCCTTCCTTCAAGATGGCTTTTTGGACAAGTCGTTTGACGTCAAAGTGGGGTTGCTGGGTGAGTCAATTTACATGCCCGCCATCGCGCTGGGGATCCAGGACGTTGGTGGAACCGGTCTGCTGGCCTCTGAATTCCTGGTTGCCAGCAAACGCTTTGGTGACTGGGACCTGACGTTTGGACTCGGCTGGGGGCGGCTGGGCGCGCGCGGTGGAATTCGCAACCCGTTAGTCGCAATCGATGATTCCTTTGCCACCCGCGAAGGTTTTGGCGGCACTGGCCGAGGTGACTTTGGCGGAGAGTTTGAGTTCGAAAAACTGTTTTCCGGTGAGCGGATGGATGTATTTGGGGGCTTACGCTGGGCTCCTGAAGGCTCACCGTGGTCATTCGAAATTGAGCGTGACGGCAATGATTACTCTCTAGAACCATTTAATAATGACCTTCCCGTCGATTTTCCTGTCAATGCTGGCGTTGCCTATGCAATACCTGGATTCGGCGCCCGAGTTGGGTGGGTGCGTGGCGACCAGTTAGCTTTCTCGCTGTACTTTGCTAATGACGTCAGTGCACGGGCACCAAAACCGCTGGACCCTCCGCCGACGCCGGTGGCACCGAAGGATGCAGTTTCCACACTAGACGTGTCTCAGCGCTCAGAAGCCGAGGCCGTTGATGACAAGCAGCGCCGAGCCATTCGCGATGCCCTCAAGCGTCAACACATCCAACTGTTGAAGATTGAAAATGCGGTCCTCGGTTGGCAGCAGAATGTTTGGGTTGCGCAAAGCCGTTATCGAGACGAGCGTGAAGTGTTGGGCCGTGTTGCCCGCACGCTGAGCATGTTGGCTGATCAGCGGGTTGCGCGCTTTCAAATTGTTTTGGTTGCTGGTGGCTTGGAGCAGTCTCGAGCTAAGGTCGATCGCAAAAGCGTGCAGCGCGTTGCCAGCAAGGGTGGCGCGTTGGGCTTAGGGGTCAGGCATCGCGTGCCGGCTCGGATCAGCTTGGAGCCTGTCCTGGAGGACCCATCCCTACCGAGCGGGTTGTTCGACATTGACTGGTTTACCGGCCCCCGATACCGCCAGAGTTTAGGTGACCCTGACGAGTCGTATCGAGCCGGCCTATATTGGCCTGTCTCTTATACCCCTCT
>JAAFAL010000094.1 GCA_018222345.1 bacterium | reverse complement strand
CGACGCTATCAGTATCTAAACGGTATAAAACAGGCTACTACTGGTATGCGTACCACCCCAATTGGCGGGAATTTCTGAATTCAGCTACTGAAGTGGGCTTCTTCACACTATGTTGTGTGGATCGAGATGAGGCATATCTTATTCCCCATTCATGGATGGAGTCTGTTCTCGATCAACTTAATCAAACTCACCCAGAAAATGGCAAATCGTACTGGCATATTCATTTAATTGAAGGCACAGACGGATTTCTGAACATGAAGTTACATAAATCTGCCAAAGATGTCTCTCTGAAAGAGTTCGCACGCTCGAAATAAGAATAGAAAGGGGACAGACCCGAATTATGGTGGCGTCTAACCATGCCACCGATTAACTCAGCCCCCAGTCAATTCGAGTAACCCGCCTCTCGCTGCGACCGCGCCGCCAACACCAGCACAACATCCAGTGCATCGAGGTGTTGATACAAGGCCACAAAGCCACTGGCATCGGTTCCAATAACCAGTTCACGCAGGCCACCACCGCACGGGCGGCCGATACGCGGGCTATGTGCCAGCACATCAACCGCATTGACGATGCTTGCGATGCGAGCCGGGCCGTTGCCTGAATCGTGTTGCTTGAGATGCGCCAGAATGCGGTCGAAATCTTCTAGAACCTCCGGCGCAAGTTCAATGCGTGTCATTGGCCCCGTTGGCCCTGATCGATGCGGTGTGGGCTAGGCTTGGCCGGGGCGTCATCCGGTGCCAGCGAGGCCTGCAGGTAGGCTTTGACGTCCTCCCACGCTAGCGTTTGCCCCGTTTGCGCAACGCCTGCCGCCCTGGCACGCGCCTCGCTGACGAACGCGGCTTGCTTGTCCAAACGGTCGGCTTTTTCTTCTATCGCCTCAACAATCAGTGCATGCGCCGACGTGCCCATGGCCTTGGCAGCAGCGTGCATGCGGGCCTTGGTTTGGTCGGAGATTCGGATGGTGGTTGTGGACATGGCTGAGCACCGAAACGGGTGTAGCACAAGATTAGCACGGCGTTACGGCGCGGCCAGCCCCTGCGGCCCTTGCTGACTAAACCCTCGCGCCCACCCCTGCTCTGCCGACGCCGGCAAGGCCGCCACTAGATCGGTACCCGGCACAAAAATCTGATCGTCTCGCACCGTGCCATCCAACCTGCGCTGCGGATTGCGTGTGACAGCTCGGTACTTTCTACGGAATTCACGAAAGCGATCGCGGCTGATGACGCACGCACCAGCGTCAGCGGCCATGGCCAGCAAATAGCCATCGGCGCTTTCACCACTGGGCACTTGGGTTGCGAACGGGCTTTCCAGTAGCGCTGCGCAGCATGGCTGCTCGTCCGGCGGCAGTTGGTACTGCGTGCTCGCATCAAACACGGCGTGCGGCCTGTCGCCGCGCTCCAGCAGCGCCACCATCACGCCCAACGGCACACGCAGCGTTGGCGGCAAGCCTGCCCAATAGGCCAGGTTCAGGCCGTCAAGCAAGTGCGTGGGTGGTTGGTCAGCGGTCACGGGTGATCTTGGGAATATTGGTGGTGGCTTATTGAGCCGCCGAACCGGGCACCTCAAGCACCAAGCGATCCCCTTGCTGCGAAAAGTCGATGTGCTGCAGCACGGTCATCCCCAGCAGGATTTCGTCGCCGCCCATGGCTGGCACAATGCTGCCACGCACGTTCTCAACCTCGATGCCACCGATCACCACGCTGTCGATGAAGGTTTCGTAGGAATCGGTAATTCCGGCCGCGGTTTGGCTGCGATATTGCGCACCGCGCGCCAGCCCCAGGCGCCGGGCGACGCCATCCGGCATGGCCACTGAACTGGCGCCGGTATCGACCAGGAATGTCACTGGCTGGCCATTGATCTGGCCCGGTGCTACATAGCTGCCATAACGATTGCGGGTGAGCACCACCTGGCTGCCCGGCGCAGCGCCTGCAACCAGCGAGGCATTGGGGTTTTCGCGCTGCTCGATGACATGCTCGAACGCCAGCGACATGACGATGACGATGCCGACGAACGCGGCGATGACCGGCCACATAGCTTGCAGGTTGGATTGTGGGTTGGGCATGGTAATTCAGGTACTTGGCGCCACGGCCAACATTGTCGTCAATTCAGGCTTCCAGCACGTCCACTGCATACGCGCTAGCGGCCCGATCACCGGTCACGAAGCGCAACTGATCTTGAGTTGCTTGGGCAATGAGCAGCCGATCAAACGGATCACGATGATGCATTGGCAGGTTCGCTGCAGCCTCCGCGTGCGTAAGTGCGATGGGCAAGGTGTCAAAACCGTGCAAATCACAGGCGTCAACAACACTGCCTGCCCATTGCAGTTTGCCAATAGCGCGCTTGAAGCCAATTTCATACCCACTGACTGCGCTGACCAGAACTTGGTTTTCGGGGTCTTCCAAAGCATCTCGCACGCTCTGAGTAATCCGTTCGGGCGCTTGGCACGCCCAATAGAATACGTGCGTATCAAGCAGCAGCCTCACGGGAACAGTTCGCCGTGTTCAATCAGCGCTTCAATCTCTTCATCACGGTCAAACCAAACCGAATCAGGCACAGGCGGCATTTTGTCGCGCAACAAGCCCAGTTTGCGGCGTTGCTTTGGCGGCACATACGGCACCAGCTTCATCACCGGCTTGCCCGCCTTGGCAATCACGATCTCCTCGCCCGCCTCGACACGCTTGGCGTAGCGCGACAGGTGCGTCTTGGCTTCGTGCATGTTGATTTGATCCATGATCGTGACTCATATAGTTAGTTGACTTAGTTTAGTCGAGTCACAGTGGATTGGAAAGTTCAGCGGCCAGCCAGTACGGCAACTTGCCCTGCTGCCAACACCGCGCCTGCCTGCCGCTGAATCAAAACCACCAACTCACCGTTATCCGCCACAAACTCCGGTGCCGATGTCGGCAACGGCACTGTCAACTGCATGACGCCTGCATCACCGACGCGCTGCGAGACCACTGAACGCGCCGTCGGCGCATGCGCCAAGCGCTTGCCGGCATTCTCGCCATGCCGCACGGCCGTGCTCAGGCCGCGCTCGACCAGCAAGGCGCGCAATTCAAGGCCGCGCGCTGATTCGGGGACGGTGACTTCGATGGTGAGTGCATCGGAATCTTGCGAGACCACGCGAACGGGCAAGCGATCGATGGGCTGCCGCGCGGCATTGCGTGCCAATGCCTTGACCGTGGATTCGCGATTGCCGACCGCCATGGCCTGCCCGTTCACAACCACTTGCGGTGTGTGCACGCGGCCATCACGGCGGGTGCGGGCATAGTTGCGCTGCAGCTCCGAGAACCCGGCAGTGGCGAAGCGGTCGGGCCAGCCGAGATAGTCCCAATAATCAACATGCTCGCCGATGGCGATGATCTCGGCGCCGGCTATGGGCTGCTGCTCGGCCAGGCGACGCAGAACATCGTCGGCCGGTGGGCAGCTAGAGCAGCCTTCCGAGGTAAACAGTTCGACCACGACGGGCGTGGGTTGGACGGCGGATGCCAGCGGCATGGTGACAAACAGGGCAATCAGTGACAGGAAGATGCGCATACGGCGCTCGGTTGATGGGCTCTGTAGTTGGAACCCTGCTACATGCAATCGTTGCGCTGCCCACTGCACCGGTGCAGGAATAACTGCTCGTCGCGGCTTGAATGCAGGCGTTCGATTGGGCCGCCCACCAAGTCGTCGGCTCGGTTAGCATGAGTCATCTCCCATATTCGAGCGCAACATGATCATCACCCCCCTCTACGCCGGCCTACTGGCCATTTTGTACCTGGCCCTGAGTTACCGCGTTGTTCAAGGCCGCCTGGTTGCCGATGGCCCGGGCCTGGGGGACGGTGGCAATGCCAGCATGCTGCGTCGCATCCGCGGCCACGCCAACTTTGCCGAATATGTGCCCATCATTCTGGTGCTGCTGGCCATGTTGGAATTGGGCGCTTGGCCGGCCTGGCTGCTGCATGGGTTGGGCGCCGCCCTGTTGATTGCGCGCCTGCTACACGGCTATGCCCTGTCGTACAGCGATCATTTTCAGTTCGGCCGCTTCTGGGGCACGCTGATCACCTTCGTGCTGTTGTTGGTTTGCGGCGGCCTGAATGTGTTCCACGCCCTGCGTGGCCTCACGGCCTGAGCGGCAGCCGCAGCGCCCCGCGCAAGCCCCAGACAATGGACAGCAAACTCCCGAACATCGGCGAGACTATCTTTGCGGTGATGACCGCCAAGGCGCGCGCGGCCGGGGCGATCGACCTGTCACAGGGCTATCCCGATTTCGACGCGCCGCCGCGGCTGACCGAACTGCTCAGCCAGGCCATGGCCGCCGGGCACAACCAGTACCCGCCCTATATCGGCGTGCCGACCTTGCGCGAGGCCATCGCGGCCAAGGTGGCAGACCTCTATGGCGCCACGGTTGATCCGCAGGACGAGATCACCGTGACCAGCGGCGCCACTGAGGCTTTGTTCTGCGCCGCGCAGGCCGTCATCCGCCCTGGCGACGAGGCCATTGTGTTCGACCCGGCCTACGATGCCTACGAGCCGGCGGTCGAACTGGCCGGTGGCAAAACAGTGCATGTGCCGCTGACCAGCCCCAACTACGGCATCGACTGGCAGCGCCTGAAAGAGGCCATCACCGACCGCACGCGGCTGATTTACCTGAACTCGCCGCACAACCCGGCCGGCGCCACGCTGTGCCGGGCCGACCTGGATCAACTGGCCGCACTGATTCGCAACCGCGACATCCTGCTGGTCAGCGATGAGGTGTATGAGCACATCTGCTTCGATACCGCTGGCCACTGCAGCGTGCTGGCCCATGACGAACTGGCGCAGCGGGCCTACGTGATTTCATCGTTCGGCAAGACCTACCACTGCACTGGCTGGAAGGTGGGCTACTGCATTGCACCACCTGCCCTTACGGCCGAACTGCGCAAGGTGCACCAATACGTGACCTTCGCCACCATGGCCCCGGCCCAGCACGCGCTGGCGCAGTTCATGACCGAGCACCCGGAACATCACCTGGGCCTGGCCGAGTTCTACCGCGCCAAGCGCGACCGGCTGAATCGCTGGCTACAACGCGCCGGCTTTGCCGTGACGCCGGCTGCCGGCACCTACTTCCAGGTGGCGGACTACAGCGCGCTGTCGGACGCACCTGACACCGATTTCGCCGACACCCTGATTGCGCAAGCTGGCGTCTCAACCATCCCCGTGTCGGTGTTCTACGCCCGCGCCCCGGCCGGCCAGCGGCATCTGCGGTTCTGCTTCGCCAAGGACGATGCGACGCTGGATGCGGCCGGTGAGGCTTTGTCCAGGCTGGAAAGCCCACTGGGCTGAGCAATTAGCGCCGCCGCGCTAGTGCCTGGTCCAACAGATTGGCAAAGGCCTGTTTGTCGGCATTGCCCATGGCTGCGGGCCCGCCACTCATCTCGACGCCGCTTGAGCGCATCGTCTCCATGAAATCGCGCATGCTCAGCTTGCCCTTGATGGTGTCGGCGCTAAAGCGCTCGCCACGCGGGCTGATGGCCTGGCCGCCGGCGTCGATCACCTCGGCGGCCAGCGGGATGTCGCTGGTGATCACCAGATCCCCGGCGCTGAGGCGCTTGACGATCTCGTTGTCGGCCACGTCGAAACCCGATGAAACCTGCAGCATGGTGACTGTGCCACCCCGCGGCACCGACAGCGGATGATTCGCCACCAAGGTCACTGGCACATTCGTGCGCTTGGCAGCGCGGAACAGGATCTGCCGGATCACCACCGGGCAGGCGTCGGCATCAACCCAAATGTGCATGGTTACGCGTCGGCATCGGCAAGCTGCGTCACTTGCACGTCTTCCAGTGTTTGCGTCACCGGCTGCCCGAACTGCGAGAAAATTGCGACATCGGCTGCGTCACGCCCATAGCCAATTGTGACGTAGCCACCGCCCAGCACCGGCTGCGTGGGGTCGAAGGCGTACCAGCGGCCATCCACATAAGCCTCGAACCAGGCGTGCAGCGTCATTGGCTGCAAGCCATGCAGATAGCCGACAACCATGCGCGCTGGAATACATAGTGCGCGGCACAGGGCAATGCCAAGGTGGGCCAGGTCGCGGCAGACGCCATAGCCGCGGGCGTTGACATCAGTCGCAGTGACAGCCACGGCACTACTGCCGGGCTCGAAACTGATATTGCTGCGCAGCCAGGTTTCGATGGCGCTGACTTGGTCGTAGCCCAGCACGTTACCTACGGTGATCTCGGCGGCCATCGAACCGAATTGTTCTGATTCGCAGTATCGGCTAGGGAGCAGAAAACTCAGCACCGCATTGGGCAAATCCTGCACCGCCACCAGTGGCGCACCGGGCGCACGGTCAAGCTGGTCGGCAGTCATTACGCGGGCGGACGTACGTATCGAAAACGCCCCTGGTGGTGCCACCAAGCGCTGGCACAAGTTGCCGTAACCGTCAGTGAACTCGAACGCTGGCACGCTGGGCGATAGCTTGTATTCCTCGCTGGCCACCCATTGGTTGGCGCCACTGCGCGGCCGCAACATCAAGATGAAAGGTGTCGGCACGGCGATGTCGAAAGCCAGATTGCATCGGGTTTGTAGCCACATAGCGTGTGTCGTCAGGGATTGCGATCAAGAAGCACACAGCATACGCGTGATGCAGCGTGCAGCCGCGGCTTGACCGCGCTGGGCAAATCACGTCTGCTGGCCAAGCAACCGCAGCCGATATTTCGCCGCATGATGATCGATGCCTTTTTCACCCGCGACGGTGACCGCTTTCGCCCCACTACGCTGACCCGCGGCCCGTGGCATGCCGACTATCAACACGCCGGCCCGCCGTCCGCCTTGTTGGCCCACGCCATCGAAACGCAGGCCGACGGGCAGCAGGTGGTGCGGTTGGGGATCGACCTCTTCAAACCCATCCCCATAGCCCCACTCACAATTGACGTGCAGCAGCCTGACGGTGGCCGCCGGCGCCGGGTGCTCGAAGCGGTGCTGCGCGATGCCGAAACCCAGGCCCCTTTGGCGCGCGCGCAAGCGCTGTTGTTGTCGGCACCCGACTTGGCATTGGGCGGCTTGCCAAACCATGACCCCACACCGCCCAAACCCCCGGCAGATTGCGCACCCCACGGCTTCGACTTTTTCCGCTGGGACGTGGGTTATCACACAGCCATGGAACTGCGCTTGGACTCCGGCGGCCCCGGCACCGGCCAATGCCGCGTGTGGATGCGCCAACGCGTACCGCTGTTGCCTGACGAGACTCCCAGCGGCCTGCAACGGCTGATGGCCATTGCCGACTCAGGTAACGGAGTCAGCATGGTGCTGGACCCGCACAAGTTCAGCTTTGTGAACCCCGACCTTACCGTCAATCTGCGCCGCGAGCCGATGGGTGAATGGCTGTGCTTGGACGCCCGCACGCATTTTCAGCCCACTGGCCTGGGTATAGCCGAAAGCGTGTTGTGGGACTCCGACGGCGTGGCGGCCAACGGCACGCAAAACCTGCTGGCCCAAGCCGTCAGTTAGCGGTAGGCAAATAGCGCATTGCCGTTGGGCGTCAGGCGCTCGCCAATCACGCCCTTGTCGGTCACCAAAATATCGTCTGGGCCAAACAAGGGCGTCGTGCCGCGCATCACGGCCGATGCCGACACAAATGTGCCGATGGGCGAAGTGCTCAATAGCGTTCCGTCCTTGCCAATCAAGAAGACGCGACCGTTTGTGAAGTCGCTGACGATCAGTGAGTCGTCGTCGAACACATCGAGGTCGTCCAGCACGCTGGCGTGTTCATAGATGACTGCGGGCGTGCCCGCGCTGCCGTCAGGGTTGAGTGCAATGCGTTTGACCAAGCCCGGCGAGCCGCTTAGCGAGGCATCGGCAATGAACATGGCGCTGCCGTCCCAAGTGATGCCATTGGGGAATTCCAAGCCTTCGGTTGTCCAGACCTCGTCGCCAAGCACCGCCAGCGGGTCGTTGGGATTGAGTGTCACACGGACGATTTGCGGGGTTTGCGTGGTCGGCCCGTCGGTAATGTACAAACGCCCCTGGCCGTCGCTGGCCATGCCGTTGGCCAAGCCCATAGGCGGCAGGTTGTAGATCGCCTGCAGCACGATGTCGCCGTCAATGCTGCCGGCCCAAAGCTGCCCACCGCACAGGGTGTAGAGCGTATTGCCAACGATGGCCAGGCCCAGGAAACCCACGTTGTCGGTGCAGGTCATGTCGTCGATGCGCTGGGCCAGATAGCTGGTGGTGTCCGAGTCGGGGTCGATGACGATCTCGTAGGCGGCATCGCCCGTCACAAACAGGCGCCCCTGCTGGTCGAAGATCAAGTTCTCGGCATCGGGAATAGTGGCCAGCCGCTCAGCCGTGCGGCATTCGGCGTCCAGACATGCCGGTTCAGCGGCGCCTGCGGCTGAATCGCCGCCTGCACCGGGCTGTGACGAACTGCCACCGCAGGCGGCGGCTGCCAATATGAAAGGCAATGCGACAAGCATTCGCAGCATGATGGAACCCCAAACAACCCGCTTGCAGAATACACAGGTTCACACGAGATGATGCCTCGATGCGGCCAGCACGAATGTGGCCGTCACGCGTCTGCCATGCATGCCCGCTATGCTCACGGCCACGTCGCCTTTATTGCCCGGACTGACCCATGAGTGACCATCACCGCCGCCGATTCCGCCTGCTACCACCGCCCACCTTTGGCCGCCGCGACTTTCTCAAGCGCTTGGGCGGCGTGTCGTTTGGCGCGTTCACGCTGGGTGCGGCATCAGGCTGCGGGTCGAGCAGCGCGCCGGCGCAGGCCGCGCCCGGCCCAGTCGAGGACAGCGGCGGCAATCCAATTGCGCCTGAAAACATCAACTTTTTGCACGGCGTCGCCAGCGGCGACCCGCGCACTGATCGCGTTGTCATCTGGACGCGCACCACACCGCCGGATGGCAGAACCGACGACATTGCAGTTGATTGGGTGATGTCGCTGAGCCCCGACTTGAGCAACCCGGTGCAAAGCGGCGAGTTCATCACCAATGCCGGCCGCGACTTCACCGTCAAGGTCGATCCCACCGGGCTGGCGAGCTACACCACCTACTACTACCAGTTCTCGGTCACACAGGCCGACGGCACTGTAGCCACCTCGCCCATCGGCCGAACCAAGACCGCGCCCGCAGCAACTGACGATGTCTCGCAACTGCGCATCGCATCGGCGGCCTGCAACCAATACACCTTCGGGTTTTTCAACGCCTTCGGCCGCATCGGCGAGCGCGCCGATCTGGACCTATTCATCCACCTGGGTGACTACATTTATGAAGGCGGCGGCAGCCAGTTGCGCGCCCACGAGCCCGCACGTGAGATCGTCAGCCTGGACGATTACCGCCAGCGCCACGCCCAGTACAAGACCGACCTTGACCTGCAAGAAGCGCACCGCCAGCATCCGTGGATTACCACCATCGACGATCACGAATCGACCAACAACAGCTACGCCGACGGCGCCTCGAACCACACCGAGGGCAGCTTCGATGACGGTGGCGAGGGCTTTTGGAAAGAACGCGTGGGTTGGGCGCTGCGCGCTTACTTCGAATGGATGCCGGTGCGCGACAACGGCCCCGGGTTTGACGCACCTGCCGAGGGTGAACCGCGGCAGCAAGACGGTTTTACCGGGCTGTCGGCCACGGGCCTGGGGCGGCTCTACCGCCGCATTCCGTATGGCGACTTGCTCGACATCATCATGCTCGACACCCGCCTGGCTGGCCGCGTTGAAGAAGACACCGACTTTGTCGTGAGCGAAGAGCAAACCATCCTCGGCGCCGAACAGCGGGACTGGTTCTTGAGCGAACTGGCCAGCAGCACGGCGCAGTGGAAGATCATCGGCAATGGCACCACCTTTGCGCCGCTGATTGCCGGGCCAACCAACCCCTTAACCGGCTGTACCTCTGGCCCGACCGACCCACCCTGCTTCGTCAACCAGGACGCCTGGGATGGTTATCAATTCGACCGCAATGCGGTGTATGACGCCATCGAAACCAATGGCGTGACCAACAGCGTGTTCATGTTTGGCGACATCCACGCCGTCATTGCCTGCGACCTGCCGCGCGTGCCCAACGACCTGGGCAGCTACAACCCGATCACGGGCGAAGGCAGCCTGGGCGTCGAGCTGGGCTGTGGCGGCGTAGCGCAGGTGCCGGTGCCGATCTGGACGGGGCTGATGGTCAACGGCGACAACCCGCACATGAAGCACGCCAATGAGCGCCAACTGGGCTACATGCTGATGGACATCACACCCGAACGCACCCAAGCCGAGTGGTATTACTCGGTGGTGCAGCAACCCACGACGGCCGAAACCCTGGACCCGGTGATGTTGCAAACGGTAGATGGCTCGCAGCGGCTCACGCCAGCGGCGACGCCCAGCAGCGGCCCTACCGACCCGCCACCACTCGCGCCCTAATCGCGCTGAACGACCGGCTCGTCCGGCGCCGATTCCGGCCCCAGCCAGGGCATGCGCAGCGCCTGCCACGTGCCGGGTGCATGCCACATGTCGCGCAGCAGGTCGCGCCAGGCGTGGAAGGCAATCACCAACGGGTTGAAGCTGTTGATATTTTTGGTCAGGCCATAGGTCACCGGCTCACGCTCGGGCTCAAATGTACCTAACAGCCGATCCCACACAATAAAAATGCCGGCATAGTTTTTGTCGATGTACTGCGGATTGGTGCCGTGGTGCACACGGTGGTGCGACGGCGTATTGAGCACCCATTCCAGTGGGCCGAGGCGGCCTACGGATTCGGTGTGAATCCAGAACTGGTAGATCAGATTGACGCTGTGTGCCACCACGATGGCCAGCGGGTGAAAACCGATAAACGCCAGCGGAATCCAGAACACGAAGCCGTACAACGGTGTTGTCCAGCTTTGCCGCAAGGCTGTCGAGAGATTGTAGTGCTGGCTGGAATGGTGATTCACGTGCGCCGCCCAGCCAAACCGTGTGCGGTGCGAAAACCGATGGAACAGGTAGTAGCAAAAGTCCTCGGCGAACAGCAGCAACACCCAGCCCCACCAAGCGCTCAGCGGGATGTCGAACAGCCGATACTGATACGCGGCGAACCAGACCAGCACCGTTGCGGTGCCAGCAATGCCGCCGATCACCACATTGCCAGCGCCCATGGTCAGGCTAGCGGCGGTATCACGGCCTTCGTAGCCCACCACTGAGGCATGTCCCCGTAGCACCAATGCTTCGAGGAGCAGCAGCGCGACAAAACCCGGAATTGCCAGCAGCAACAGGTATTGCGCCAACCATGCGACAGTGCTGTCCATACCCAAACGCTAACCCATTGCGGCGATATCTGGAAACATGGCGCGCACAAAAAAGCCGATCGCAGATAAGTGGGAACCGCGCCAGTCACAACTTAAACACGCACGTCATTCCTGCGAAAGCAGGAATCTAGCCGCCCCATGAGTCGTCATTCCCGCGCAGGCGGGAATCCAGTTGGTGGTTGTGGCACTTCGGGTTGCACTTGATTGTGGGCGTAGGCTTGCCTGCGGCTGGATTGCGGTGTGTGCTCAGGTTGATTGAGTTGCCACGCCAACCGCACCGTCAGGTTTCGCCGCTGGCTGCGGCGAGGCACCTTTGTCTTGGCAAACGTGCCCCAAACCG
>JAAFAL010000093.1 GCA_018222345.1 bacterium | reverse complement strand
TAGCCAGCGGCAAGCTGGGCATCGTCGTGCACCGCGAGCGCACTTATATCGTGCCGGCCACGGCTGCAAAGAAGATGCACGCCAAGGCGCCGCACCACGTGTGGCATGTCGATCTGGTTGAAGCCAGCGACGACACAGCGCAGCAGGACCCCGCTTACGCCGACGACAAATACAAGGTCCCAGACGACATCGTCTGGTAGCGCGCCGACACAAGCTGTCATTGCGAGGAGGCCAAAGGCCGACGCGGCAATCTCGTGATCAGGGCGCCCCCATCACGAGATCGCTTCGCTGCGCTCGCAATGACAGCGGAGTTGTCGGACCGCTAGGCTCGCGCTTCCAACGCCTCCCAGCGGGCCATCGCCTGCTCGATCTGCGCCTCGGTGGCAGCAAGTTCCGACTGCGCCTTGGTAGCGGCGTCGGCATCATCGAAGAACCCAGGCTGTGCCATGCGGTCGTGCAGCGCAGCCGTTTGCTGTTCCAACTGTTCTATTTGGCCCGGCAGGCGGCGTAGTTCCTTTTGCTCGGCGTTACTTAAGGTCGATGCCGGCTTCGGCGCTTTTGGCGGTGCTGGCTTGGCTGTGGTCGCAGCGGCTGGCCGCGTGGGTTTGGGCCGATAGCGCAAACTGTCGGTGTAGCCGCCAACGTAATCACCGATCACGCCATTGCCTTCGAACACCAGGGTGCTGGTCACGACGTTGTCGATGAAGGCGCGGTCGTGCGACACCAGCAGCAATGTGCCGTTGTAATTCACCAGCAAGTCTTCGAGCAGTTCCAGCGTCTCGACATCCAGGTCGTTGGTCGGCTCGTCCATCACCAGCAGGTTGGCCGGTTGCGCAAACAATTTGGCCAGCAACAGCCGATTGCGTTCACCGCCAGACAATTTGGTGATCGGGCCGCGCGCACGCTCGGGCGTGAACAGGAAGTCCTGCAAATAACTGATGATGTGCTTGTCTTTGCCGTTGACGGTGATGCTGCTGCGGCCTTGGGCGACATTGTCGAGTGCGTTGAGCCGCTCATCCAGCGCGGCGCGGTGCTGGTCGAAATGCGCAATATCCAGCTTGGTGCCCAGCGTGACGGTACCGGTGTCGGGTGCCAACTGGCCGAGCAGCAGCTTGATCAGCGTGGTCTTGCCCGCGCCGTTGGGGCCGATGATGCCGATCTTGTCGCCGCGCTGGATGATGGTGGAGAAGTCTCTGACCACCCGCTCATCACCCCACGCGTAGCTGATGTTCTCGACCACCGCCACGCGCTTGCCCGAGGTTGCGCCATCCTGCGCCTGTAACTTCGCAACACCTTGGCGATTGCGCCTTTCAGCCCGTTCAGTACGCAGCGCTTTCAGCGCCCGCACGCGGCCTTCGTTGCGCGTGCGCCGCGCCTTGATGCCTTGGCGTATCCACACTTCTTCTTGTGCCAGCTTCTTGTCGAACAGCGCGTTGGCGGTGGCTTCGTCCTCCAAAGCCTTGGCTTTGCGCTCCAAGTAGTTGTCGTAGTTGCCGGGCCATGACGTGAGTTGGCCGCGATCTAGCTCGACGATACGCGTGGCCAGAGCACGTAGAAATGCGCGGTCGTGGGTAATTAGCAGCAGCGCCCCACTCCAGCCCAACAATGTAGCCTCGAGTTGGGCGATGGACTCAATGTCGAGATGGTTGGTCGGCTCGTCCAGCAGCAGCAAATCCGGCTGCGCGACCAATGCACGCGCAAGCAACACACGGCGTTTTCGGCCGCCCGACAATTGTTCGAAGTCGTCGTCGGCGTTGAGATTCAGGCGATTAATAGTGGCGTCGATACGCGCACCGGCGTCCCAGGCGTTGGCATCATCCACCGCTTGCTGCGCGCGGCTGAGCGCGTCCATCACGTCGTCACCAGCACCCAGTTTCAGGCTCAGCGCGTGAAAATCGCGCAGGGCTTGGCCGGCTGTACCCAGGCCCTCGGCAACAATGTCGTAAACGCAGCCGCGCATGTCCGCAGGCACGGCCTGCACCAGCCGAGCAACCCGCAAGCCAGGCTTGCGCTCGATCTGGCCGTCATCGGGTGTGATGCTGCCTTCGATCACTTGCATCAGTGTCGATTTGCCGCTGCCATTGCGGCCGACAAGCACCACACGCTCGCCGGATTCGATGCGCAAATCGATACCATCCAGCAACGGTGGGCCACCGAAGCCCAGTTGGACACTTCGCAGATTGATCAGCATGGTTTGGTTTTATCCGTATTTTGCGGGGGGTTCGTGAACAGCGTCCGCTTCCATATGCAAATTTGCGCGCAACCAATCCGCATACTCCGCTTCGCTCATCAGGCCCTCGGCTAGCGCAAGGATGTTTGCAAATCGTTCGGCGGCCGGCGCGGTGAGTTCAGCACCGTTGAGCGCAAGCAAGGTGACACCAGTCACAAAAGCCGAACGCTTGTTGCCACCCACGAACGGGTGATTGCGGGCAATCCCCGCCGTGATGCCTGCAGCCAAGGCTGCGATGTCTGGCAGTGGGTCGCCGTAGGCCGGCAACTGCTGTGGCCGTGCAAGTGCCGACTCAAGCAAGGTTTGATCTCGGATGCCCTCACTGCCACCGTGTTCAGCAATTTGTCTGTCGTGGATCGCCAAGATGACGTCCACGGAAAGCCAACGCATCACGCGTCAGCCAGGCGGCGTAGCAGATCACGGTTTTTGTGCATGACGCGTTCGGCGATCTCCATCTGCTCCGCAAATTCAGGGTCGAATACTCGGAGCTGGATCCCATCGGGCGTTTCGGTGGCGTACAACTTGTCTCCCTTCTTGATACGCAAGCGCGCCAACAAGTCCTTGGGCAAAATAACCCCAGCAGAATTACCAACCGTTGTGACTTTGAGTTCCATACCGCAACCCTCTTTGGATATAACAATTATTATAACTGTCGTATGAACCACGACAAGCCATTGGTCGATGGCAGGCCGCGCTGCGCCTTGTGCCAGCGGGAGGCACCGTTGCAGTTCCACCACCTGATTCCGCGCAAGAACCACCGCAAACCGTGGTTTCGGCGAAACTTCACGCGTGACGAAATGCAGCAGCGCGGCGCGCTGTTGTGCCGGCTATGCCACGGCTTCATCCACCGCCAGTTCGACGAGCAAGCGCTGGGGCGCACACTCAACACGGTGGAGGCGCTACTGGCCGAGCCCGCCGTTCAGAAACACATCACCTGGGCGCGGCGGCAACGCACAGCCGCACCCAAGCGCTAGTCGAATCTGCCTACAAGCCTAGGAAAATCGCGCCCAGCGCCAGCGCAGCCGGCAAGGCCTGGAAGAACAGGATGCGCTTGGATGCAGTTGCCGCACCGTAGATGCCGGCAATGACCACGCACACCAGAAAGAACACAGCGATGTCGCGGCCGGCAGCACCCAATACCAGGCTCCAGATCAAGCCCGCCGACAAAAAGCCGTTATATAGCCCCTGATTGGCTGCCAACACCTGCGTAATCCGAGCCTCCTCAGGCGTCTGGCCGAACACGCGTAGCCCCGTTGGCTTGGTCCACAGAAACATTTCCAGCACGAGGAAATACGCGTGCAGCAGCGCGACGAGGCCGATCAGAATATTGGCAATCATGACTTGTCCTTAAGGTTTGTTCAGACCCTACTGCAGGCCGCGTTTTTCGAGCAGCGGTTCGATCACCGGGTCGCGGCCGCGGAAGGCACGGAACAGCTCCATGGCCTCGGCACTACCGCCTTGGCTGAGCAACGTCTTGCGGAACCAGTCGCCATTTTCGCGCGTCAGTCCGCCGTTCTCCTTGAACCAATCCACGCTGTCAGCATCCAGCACTTCACTCCAGATGTAGGCGTAGTAACCGGCTGAATAACCGCCGGCAAATATGTGAGCAAAATAGGTGCTGCGGTAGCGCGGCGGCACCGGGTCGAAGTCCACGCCGGCCTGCTCGAGCGCAGCACGCTCGTAGGCCATGGCATCGTCTGGAATCTGCTCGGGGGTCAACTGGTGCCAAGCCTGATCGAGCAACGAGGCCGCCAGATACTCGGTGGTGGCGTAGCCCTCATTGAACTGCTGTGTGCTCAAGAACTTGTCCACCAGCTCCTGCGGCATGGGCTCGCCGGTTTTATAGTGCCTGGCGTAGTTTTCCAGCACTTCCGGCCAAGTGGCCCACATTTCGTGCACCTGCGACGGGTATTCAACAAAGTCGCGCGGCACGCTGGTGCCGGAGAAGAACGGGTATTTAACGTCGGAAAACAAGCCATGCACGGCGTGGCCGAACTCGTGGAATGCGGTGTTGACCTCGCTGAATGTCAGCAGCACCGGCTCGCCCTCGGGCGGCTTGGGAATGTTCAGGTGGTTGCCCACGACCGGCTTGTTGCCCAGCAAGTGGCTCTGCTCCACATAGCTGTTCATCCACGCACCGCCGCGCTTGCTGGGACGGGCGAACGGGTCGAACAGGAACAAGCCCAGCGGCTCGGCGCTGCCGTCAGCGGCCAGGTCGAATACTTCGAACACGCGCACATCGGGGTGATACACCGGCAGGTCGTCACGCTCGATGATGCTCAGGCCGTACAGGCGGCGAGCCATGTAGAAAATGCCATCTTCAAGCACGCGGTCGAGCTCGAAATACGGCTTCATGTCGGCTTCGTTGAAGGCGTATTTGTCCTGCCGCACAGCCTCGGCGTAATACGGCCAGTCCCAGGCTGCCAGTTTGAAGTCGCCGCCTAGGGCGTCGATCAGCGCCTGCATGTCGGCGGCTTCGCGCTTGGCATTGCGCACGGCGGCCGGTGCCAGCTTGGCCAGCAGGTCGTTGACGGCCTTAGGCGTTTTTGCAGTCTGGTTGTCCAGCGAGAAGGCGGCGTGGGTGTCGTAACCCAGCATTTGCGCGCGCTTGGCCCGCAGCTTGACCATCTTCAGCAGCACGTCCTTGTTGTCGTACTCATTGTCGCGGTTGGCGCGAACAATCGACGCCTTGTGCAAGCGCTCGCGTAGGTCACGGTTGTTGAGCTGCGATAGCGGCGGCTGACCAGTTGGCAAGATCAGCGTGAACACATATTTGCCCGGCAGGTCGCGCGCCTTGGCGGCCTCGGCGGCTGCTGCAATGGCGTCTTCGGGCATACCGTCCAGGTCGGCCACGTCGTCAACGACAACGGCCAAGTCGTTGGTGTCGGCCAGCAGGTTTTGCTGGAAGGTGGTCGAAAGCGAGGCGATTGTCTTGTTCAACTCGCGCAAGGTGGCCTTGTCGTCTTCGCCCAGTTTGGCGCCGGCGCGCACAAAGCCCAGGTGGTACTGCTCGATCAGACGAATTGATTCGGCGTCCAAGCCGCGGTCATTGCGGCTGCGATAGACGGCATCCACTTTCTGGAACAGGCCGTCGTTGAGGAAAACCGCATCCTGATGCGCAGTCAGCGCCGGCGTCATTTTGCTGGCAATGGCTTGGCGCACGGGGTTGGTGTCGGCGCCGTTGAGATTGAAGAACACGCGTGTTGCTGTGCCTAGCGTGGCGCCAGTACGTTCTAGCGCGACAATGGTGTTTTCGAACGTCGGCACCGATTTCACACGCACAATGGCGTCGATCTCGGCCAATTGCTCGGCCATGCCGGCTTCCAGCGCCGGCACAAAGTGGCCATCTTCGATCTTGTCGAAGGCTGGCATGCCATACGGCAAAGTGCTGGCCTTGAGCAGCGGGTTGGGCGTGGTGGCCACAGGGATTTCCGTTGTTTTCTTACTGGTCTGCTCGGCAGCCGCGCTATCGCTAGCCTCGGCTTCGGCAGTCTCGGTGCCAGCAGTGTGTGCACAGGCGGCGAGTGCGCTGGCCACTGCCAGCGCGAGCAAAGCTTTGAATTGCATGTGTAAACCTAATTGTTATCGGTTGCCGCGCAAGCAAGTGCTGCGCGAGCGATGGCCGCAGTTTAACGTTTATTTTTCGTCGTCGCCCAAATCGACCGTAATCTGCTTTCGGGCCGCCACAGCGCGTGCCACCGCAGTGTCGGTGGATTCGCCGCGCGCCAGCAGCACGCCCATGCGCCGCCGGCCTGCCACCTTGGGCTTGCCGAACAGGCGCAGGTCGATGCCCGGCTCGGCCAAGGCCTGTTCAAAACCACCAAAACGCACCTGCTTCGACTCACCTTTGACCAACAACGCTGCGGATGCCGTCGGGCCAGTCTGTTGGACCTCCGGAATCGGCAGGCCAAGGATGGCCCGCACATGCAAAGCAAACTGGCTGAGGTCTTGCGACATCAGCGTGACCAAACCCGTGTCGTGCGGGCGCGGTGACACTTCGGAAAACCACACGCGGTCGTCGCGCACAAACAGTTCCACGCCAAATACGCCGTGGCCGCCGAGCTCGTCGGTGATCTTGCGTGCGATGGTTTGTGCCGCTTCCAGCGCTTCATCGGGCATGGCCTGTGGCTGCCAAGACTCGCGGTAGTCGCCGTCTTCCTGGCGGTGCCCAATCGGCGCGCAAAAGCTGGTGCCGCCCGCGTGGCGCACGGTGAGCAAAGTGATTTCGTAGTCGAACTCGACAAAGCCTTCGACAATCACGCGCCCTGCCCCGGCACGCCCGCCGGATTGCGCGGCCTCCCAGGCAGCTTTCACATCTGTTGCCGCCTTGATCACGCTTTGGCCCTTGCCGCTGCTGCTCATCACCGGCTTGACCACACAGGGCATGCCGACCGCTTCGACCGCTGCGGAAAAGTCGCCCCACTCGTCGGCAAAGCGATATTTCGATGTCGGCAATCCCAGGGTTTCGGCTGCCAGGCGGCGAATGCCTTCGCGGTCCATGGTCAGGCGCGCGGCACGCGCCGTGGGCACGACATTGACGCCTTGTTCTTCGAGCTTGAGCAGTTCTTCGGTGGCAATGGCCTCTATCTCGGGGACCACGTAGTGCGGCTTTTCCGCTTCGATCACGCGGCGCAGTTCGGCCGCGTCCAGCATGTCGATCACATGGCTACGGTCGGCCACCTGCATCGCCGGCGCATTGGCGTAACGGTCGCAGGCAATCACCTCCACACCCAGGCGCTGGGCCTCGATGGCCACCTCTTTGCCCAACTCGCCGCTGCCCAGCAGCAGCATGCGCGTGGCTGTCGGTGTGAACGGGGTGCCAATCATCACGCTTTCGGTGTTGTCCATGAACTTGGGGCCATGCTCTGTTAAGTTGCGAATCAATTTCGAGGCGCACTTTACCAGCCCCACACGCTCGACAAGGAACCCCATGGACCCCATTCAAACCCGCGCTGCCGTCGCCTGGGAGGCCGGCAAGCCACTCAGTATCGAAACCGTCACCCTGGCCCCGCCGAAAGCGGGTGAGGTTCTGGTCAAACTGGTTGCCACTGGCGTTTGCCATACCGACGCCTTCACCCTATCCGGCGAAGATCCCGAGGGCCTGTTCCCGGCGATCCTGGGCCATGAAGGTGGCGGCATAGTGGAAGCAGTCGGCGAAGGCGTCACACGTGTAGAAGTGGGCGACCACGTCATCCCGCTGTACACACCGGAATGCGGCGAGTGTAAGTTTTGCACGTCGGGCAAGACCAACCTGTGCCAGGCCATCCGCGCCACGCAGGGCAAGGGCCTGATGCCCGACGGTACGTCACGGTTTTCCATCGACGGCGAAACCATCTTTCATTACATGGGCACCTCGACGTTCAGCGAGCACACGGTGCTGCCCGAGATCGCGCTGGCCAAAGTGCCCAAGGAAGCACCGCTGGAAAAGGTCTGCCTGCTGGGTTGTGGAGTCACGACCGGCATCGGCGCCGTGCTGAATACCGCCAAGGTGCAAGCCGGCGACAGCGTCGCCATCTTCGGCCTCGGCGGCATTGGCCTGTCGGCGATTATTGGCGCCAAGATGGCCGGCGCGTCGCGCATCATCGCCATCGACATCAATACCTCGAAGTTCCCGATTGCCCAGCAATTGGGCGCCACGGATGTGGTCAACCCCAAAGACCACGACGCGCCGATTCAGGAAGTCATCGTGAATCTGACCGAAGGCGGCGTCGATTACAGTTTCGAGTGCATTGGCAATGTCGATGTCATGCGTAGCGCGCTGGAGTGCTGCCATAAAGGCTGGGGCGAATCGGTGATTATTGGCGTGGCTGGCGCAGGCCAGGAAATTTCCACCCGACCGTTCCAATTGGTCACCGGCCGCGTGTGGCGCGGCACCGCTTTTGGTGGCGTGAAAGGCGCGTCAGAATTGCCCGGTTATGTGCAGAAATATCTGGACGGTGAGTTTGAACTGGACACCTTCATCACCCACACCATGCCGCTGGATGAGATCAATACCGCCTTCGAATTGATGCACGAAGGCAAGTCAATCCGCACGGTCATTCACTACTAAGACTTGTCATTGCGAGCGCCGCAGGTGCGCGGCTCATCCCCAACTTAGGGGCTGTCATTGCGAGGCGCGAAGCGCCGCGGCAATCTCGATGGGCGGCGGCTACGTGACGAGATTGCCGCGCGCCTACGGCGCTCGCAATGACAATGCAAAGGATACATATGACACAACTCAATCTCGCCGAATCCAAACACTGCTTCGGCGGCCAGCAGAACCGCTACACGCACACGTCGGCAAGCACCAACTGCACGATGACGTTTTCAGCGTACTTGCCACCACAAGCGCAAAGCGCTCCGGTGCCGGCCCTGTACTGGCTATCGGGCCTGACCTGCACCGACGAGAATTTCTCGACCAAGGCTGGCGCGCAGCGCGTGGCGGCGGAGCTAGGCGTGGCGCTGATCATCCCCGACACCAGCCCACGCGGCGACGGTGTGGCCGACGACCCCGACGGTGGTTACGACTTGGGATTGGCCGCCAGTTTCTACGTGGATGCCACGCAAGAGCCCTGGAAGCCGCACTACCAGATGTACAGCTACATCACGGACGAACTGCCGCGCATCGTCGAAGCTGAACTACCGGTGACTGATCAGCGCAGCATCTTCGGCCACAGCATGGGTGGCCACGGTGCGCTAATGATTGCCCTGCGCAATCCTGCGCGCTATGCCGCGGTGTCGGCGTTCTCGCCCATCGTCAACCCGGCGGGCGTGCCTTGGGGGCACAAAGCGCTGGGCGCTTATCTAGGCGATGACGAAGCGGCCTGGGCCAATTACGACACGGTCACCTTGGTCGGGCGCGCTGAAGCCGCCGACCACTTGCCGATGCTGGTCGATCAAGGCTCGGCAGATCAGTTTCTGGAAGACCACCTGAAAACCGACCGCCTGGCAACGGCCTGCCGCGAAGCAGGCTACGACGCCGAAATCCGCATGCAGCCCGGCTACGACCACAGCTATTACTTTATCGCCAGCTTTGTGGAAGAGCACATTCGCTTCCACGCCGACGCAATGGACTTGAACGCGGCCTAACTTATTTCGCGCGCGGCTTCTTGCGCTTGCCGCCAGCCGGTTTCTTGCGCGGCTTGCCTGGCCGTGGCTTGCTGGGCGGCGTCTGCTCGGTGTCAGCAGGCGCAGCGCCAGTATCTTTGGAAATCGCCAATTTCTGGCCGCACACCCACACAGTCTTCAAGTGCTTGAAGATGGGTTTGGGCATGCCCTCGGGCAAATCCAGCAGCGAATAATCGTCGAACAGGTCGATGCGGCCGATGAGCTTGGCATCCACGCCAGCCTCGTTGGAAATGGCGCCGACCAAATTGCCGGGTTTAATGCCATGGTTGTGGCCGACCTCGACGCGGTAGCGCTCCATGCCGGCCTCCGCGCCCGCCGGCCGTTCGCGGCGTGGGCGGCGCTCGCCACCTTGGCCGCCTTTGCTGCCACGGTCATGTTTGTCACCACGCGGGCCGCGGTTTTGCACGGCGTGGAGTTCCTGCGCTTCGTCTAGTACCAGCGGCTGGCCGGCCGTCAACTCGGCCAACAAGCCCAACGCTAGGTCGGCGTCATCCAGCTCGCTATTGGCGCGCAGCGCATCCAGTACCGCGCGCTGGGCGTTCAAGTCTTTGCCCAATTGGCGTTCGATGCGTGTTTGCAGTGCATTCTGGCGAGCCGCATTCACCTGCGCCACGGTTGGCGCCTCCATCAGTTCGACTTTGCCGCGGGTGACTTTTTCGATGATGCCCAGCATGCGTCGCTCGCGCGGCTGCACAAACAGTATGGCCTGGCCGCTGCGCCCTGCCCGGCCGGTACGGCCAATGCGGTGGGTGTAAGCCTCGGGGTCCGACGGCATGTCGTAATTGATCACATGGCTGATGCGTGTGACGTCCAGGCCGCGCGCGGCCACATCAGTGGCAACCACCACATCAATCTTGCCGGCCTTGAGGCGCTGCACGGTTTTGTCGCGCTGCTCCTGGCTCAAATCACCACTGAGCGATTCGGCGGCAAAGCCGCGGCTGCGCAGCAAGTCGGCCACTTCTTCGGTCGCAATTTTGGTGCGTACGAACACCATCACGCCGTCAGTAGGCTCGACCTCCAATACACGCGCCAGTAGTTCGGGCTTCTGGTTGCGGTGTACGAGAATGTGGCGCTGATCGATGGTGGCAGCAGTGGTCGTCGCCACCTTGATGCTGACCTCCTCCGGCTGGTTCAGGTAGCGGTCGGCAATGCGCTTGATCTCGCGCGGCATGGTGGCCGAGAACAGCGCGATCTGGCGCTCATCCGGCGTGTGGCTCAGTACCCACTCGACGTCGTCGATAAAGCCCATGCGCAGCATTTCGTCGGCTTCGTCCAGCACCAGCGTGCGCAGGCCAGACACATCCAAGTGTCCCTTGCGCATCAAATCCATCAGCCGGCCCGGCGTGCCGACGACAACATCCACGCCATCTTTCAGGGCGCGAATTTGCGCGCCGTAGGGTGACCCGCCGTACACCGACAATATGCGGCGCGGCAGCGCCTTGCCGGCATAGCTGCCAAAGGCTTGCGCCACTTGCTGAGCCAATTCACGGGTGGGGGCCATCACCAGTGCAACCGGGTTGCGCTGCGTGTTGGGCTCGGCAATCAAGCGGGTGACGATAGGCAGCGCAAAGGCCGCGGTTTTACCGGTGCCGGTTTGCGCCATACCCAGCACGTCACGCTGTGCCAGCAAGGCCGGAATAGCGGCCTGCTGAATGGCAGATGGGGTTTCGTAGCCCAAGCCAGACAAAATTTGCAGCACGGCATCGGGCAGGCCCAAGGCATCGAAGCCCAAGGCGGTTTGTGTGTCAGTCACGCGGTTTTCTCACAGCAGCAGGAGCACCATTGCGTACTCCGAAAATGGGCCAAGCTGCTGTGTCTGTCACACCTGCTGGGTGCGCGCCATCAATGAAACCTTGGCGACAACCCGTTACGACACAAGGGCTTGGATTGCGCAGTGTACGCGAATCACGGGCATTTTGCTGCGCCGCACAAAAATTGCCGCGTCAGCCGTCTTTCAAACGGTCGCCAAAGTAGGCGCGCAGCTTCTCCACCTTGGGCATCGACACGGCCTGAATGTAGCCCTGCCCGGGATTCAGCGCGGCATAGTTCTGGTGGTAGGCCTCGGCTTCGAAGAAGTCGCCCAGCGGTTCCAGCCGCGTGGCGATGGGCGCGTTGAACACATTCGCCGCTTCGATCTGGGCGACGTACTGCTCAGCAATATCGCGCTGCTGATCATCAGCGTAGAAAATTGCCGAACGGTACTGTGTGACGCGGTCATTACCCTGGCGGGTGACCTGGGTGGGGTAGTGGGCGACAGAGAAGAAAATTTTCAGCAAAGGCCCGAACGTGGTGGGCGAGAGGTCGTACGCAATCTGGAT
>JAAFAL010000092.1 GCA_018222345.1 bacterium | reverse complement strand
CTTCCACTTAGTTATGGTCGCCATTCTTACTCCAATCCCGGTGCACAACGCTCATCCTTTGTGCACTTTTTTGTGCACCACCACCTCTATAATACCCCTAAATGCACAAAAACGCGTGTCCCCTGGAGGACAAAACACCATGATAAGTAGCTGTTTTGTCGCGTAAATCTTCGAATTCCCGGCAATGGCGCTTCAGCGTCGCACCGATGATGGCGTGGACAGACCGCCACTGCCGCGCTTTCCACCGCCTGCTATCAAATCGCGCCCTGCTTTATACCGAAATGGTGACGACGGGAGCGCTGTTGCATGGTGATGTAGAGCGGCATTTGGCGTTCGGCCAATCCGAACATCCCGTGGCGCTGCAGTTGGGCGGCAGTGACCCCGCGGAGTTGCAGCACAGCGCCAAACTGGCGCAAGACTGGGGCTACGACGAGGTCAACCTGAACGTTGGCTGCCCGTCCGACCGGGTGCAGCGCGGTAAGATCGGCGCATGCCTGATGGGCGAGCCGCAGCTTGTCGCCGACTGTGTGGCGGCAATGCGTGATGCGGTGGACATCCCGGTCACCGTCAAATGCCGCATCGGCATCGACCGGCAAGATGCCTACGAGCCTTTTGCCGAATTCATCGATACCGTCTCGCGTGGCGGCTGCGAGGTTTTCATCGTCCATGCCCGCAAAGCCTGGCTGGACGGCCTCAGCCCCAAGGAAAACCGCGAGGTGCCGCCACTGCGCTACGACATGGTGTATCGCATCAAGCGCGAGCGCCCCGACCTGACCATCGTCATCAATGGCGGCATCGACAGTATCGACGCCTGCAACGATCACCTGCGACATGTCGATGGCGTCATGCTGGGCCGCGCCGCCTACCAGCGGCCGTGGCTGCTTGCCGGTGTTGACTCGGCACTGTTCGGCGATGGCCGCCCCATGCCGACGCGCGATGCCGTGATGGGCGGGCTGCGAGACTACGCTGCGCAGGAACTCGCCGCCGGCACCGCGCTCAAACATGTCGTTAAACCCGTGTTCGGCTTGTACCATGGCCAGCCTGGCGGCCGTATGTTCCGGCGCGTTTTGTCTGAATCGGGGCATGCACCTGACGCAGGCTTGGACGTGCTGGACGACGCGCTAGCCGCCGTCAAACTGGCCGAGCAAAAAGCCGCCTGACAACCCATAAATAACACTGCCATGAAACAATTCATTGCCTTAATCGCAGGACTACTGATGACAAACACCGCCGCAGCCAGCGACATCCAACACGTGGAAATGCAGACCAGCGAGGGCACGATTGTATTAGCGCTGGACCAAGCCGCCGCGCCCGCAACCGTGGCCAACTTCTTGGCCTATGCCGACGACGGCCACTACGACGGCACGGTGTTCCATCGCGTCATCGCGGGGTTCATGGTGCAAGGTGGCGGGCACGACGAAACCCTGGCCGAGAAACCCACGCGCGAGCCGATTGCCAATGAGGCCAATAACGGCCTGAGCAACCAGCGCGGCACCATTGCCATGGCTCGCACCAACGATCCGCACTCGGCCACGGCGCAGTTCTTCATTAACCATGGCGACAACAGCCGGCTGGATTTTCGCTCGGAGACGTCCTACGGCTGGGGTTACACCGTGTTCGGCCGCGTCGTCGAAGGCATGGACGTGGTCGATAAGATCGCCGCATTGCCCACAGCGCCGATGGGGCCGTTCCCCAGCGATGTGCCGCAGCCGTTGGTGGTGATCGAGTCAGTGCGGCGTATCGAACCCAGCGAAGCTAGCTAGCCTTGATCCATCTGCTTGCCGACCTGCACCTGGCGCCCGGTGATGCGCTGACGCCGGTTTTCGTCCGTTACCTGGACGGCTTGGCACGCGAAGCCGATGCGGTTTACTTGCTGGGCGACATCTTCAACGTGTGGGTGGGCGACGACCTGAGCCTGCCCGAGCACCCGCAAGCGGTTGCAGCGCTGCGCCGCCTTACGGCAGACAACGTGCCGGTGTATGTGATGCGCGGCAATCGCGATTTTTTGTTGGGCGATGCGTTTTGCAAAGCCACTGGCACCCAAATGCTGGCCGATCCATGCACAGTAGAACTGGCTGGGGTCAAAACAGTGCTGACACATGGCGACCGCTACTGCACGGCCGACGCCGGCTATCAAGCCTACCGGCGCTTTGTGCACAACGCCTGGGCGCAACGGGCTTACTACGGCTTGCCAAGCGGCTGGCGCCAAGGTATCGCCGACCGCTTGCGCAACCGTAGCGCCAAGCACACATCAGGCAAGCGGCCAGAAATTACCGACGTGACATACGCCGCCGTGGACGCCGAGGCGGAGAAACTGGGCGTTGCAAGAATCATCCACGGCCACACCCACCGGCCTGCCCTGCACCGCCGCACGCTTGGCGGCAACGGCGCCGTACTAGAGCACTGGGTATTGCCGGATTGGCGCGCCGGCAGCGACTGCAAGCTACTGGCACTGGATACCACCAAACCGCAGGAACCGGCCACGATCAATTTGTTAGCCAGCGCCGCTGCGTGATAAAACGAAGTTCGGTTACCTGCTGAGACGCCCAATGAAGAGCTTTATACGCACCATGATGCGCTTGCTCATTTGCGCCAGCCTGACGCTAACGGGCCTGCTTGCATGCGCAACGGCCGACAAGCCTTACAGCTATCTCGAACCCAAATCCAGCTTCATCTCCACCACCAAAGACCTGTGGCCGGTTCGGGTGGAATTTGTTGACGGCAGTTCGGAAACCGGCAGGCGCGTGCAAGTCGAACCCGGCACGCGCCAAATTCGAGCAGTGTCGCTGCAGCAAGACGGCTTTGCGACACCGCGCCGCAAAGACCTGACGCTGGATATCGAACCCTGCAAAACCTACGAACTCGCCGCCCAGCACAGCAGCCGCTACAACCCCGACTGGGAACTCAAGATCGTCAAGGTCAGGGACGAAGTGGGCTGCCAAAAGCAGTTTGCAGAGCAACTGCAGGCGCAGGAATAAAACCGCCACGCCACGAAGTGCTGGCTGTAATCGGAACGCCAAGCGTCACAAAACTGTCATAAGCCTGCGTGTTCGGCCACAATGGCCGAGCAATAAACACAAGAATAGCGACGGCTCGCTCAGTTGCACGCAGCCGCGCAGGAGACATAACAATGAAGCGACTGCCCCTTTTTATGGCTGGTTTGACTGCGGCCGGCCTGTTGGCTGGCTGTGATAGCGACAACACCCCTGCACCAGCAAGCGGCGAGATGATTGCGGCATCGGCGATGAACCTGTCGCTGACCTCGGCCGTTGGCCGCGAAGACGACCCGGACACGGAAGTGACGGTGCCTTTCACGCTGTTCCTGCCTGAGCGTACCGAGGGCGCAACCGTGCCACTCATCGTGCATAGCCACGGGTTTGGCGGCAGCCGTGTGGGGGTCGATGAAGCCAATGCCGACCCCGCCGAGGACGATGCCACCGACTCAACCCGCAGCGTGTTTGACCGCCTGGACGACCAAGTGCGCCTGCTATGGGATGCCGGCTATGCGGTTGTCAGCTTCGACGAGCGCGGTTTTGGCCGTGATAACGAAGAATCCGACGACGGCAACACTGGCGCAATCCAGATCATGGACCCCGACTTCGAAATTCAGGACGCGATTTCCCTGCTCGACTGGATTGATAACCCCGAGAACGAAGTCGCTGATGTGATTGCCCGCGATGGCAATGGCAACATGATTGCTGGCGCTATCGGCGGCAGCTACGGCGGCGGCTATCAGTTGTTGCTGGCGGCCTTGGATGATCGCGTGGATGCCATTACACCCACGGCGACTTGGTACAACCTGCTGCAAAGCTTGTTGCCAAACGAAGTGATCAAGAAGAGTTATTCAACGGGCTTGTGTGCCCTGATCACCACCAGCATGGCCGAAGCTGGTGAGCGCAACGCCTCGGCCTGTATGCAGGCATCCGACACTGGCAATCCGACGTCGCGTTACCGCGGCGACATCACCATGATGCTGGACGAACTCGAAGAAGCCTTTTTGACCCACGGCATGGTCGAAATCGAACGCCGCCACAACGAGGAAGCGGGCTTCACCATGCGCCCAGTCGATACGCTGCTGGTGCAAGGCAACCGCGACATCCTGTTCAACTTCAACCAGGGCTACGAGAACTATCGCTTTCTCAACAGCCTGAGCGGCAGCGATGTGCGGCTGATGACCATGGAAAATGGCCACAGCATCATGCAGACGCGCATGAACCTCGGCTCGCAAGGTGCGCTGGGGCCAAGTTCCTGCGGGCCGCTGGACAGCCTGGATTCCGTCCGCGCATGGTTCGACCTGAAGTTGCGGGGCATGGCCAGCGCCGAGGCGTTGTTGCCCAGCGAGGTGTGCATTTCGCTGGACGACACGACAGCGGCGAACCTGACCGAAGTGCCGGTGGCTGCCAGCAGCAACACGGCTTTCGACAACTTTGAGCTGACCATTCCGAGCACCGCGATTACCGCCATGCAAACCAACATCGGCGGTGTCGATGGCGGCACCTTCATCCCGCTGGACAACGCCATTGTTGGTGACGACTTCGTGTTGGCGGGCGTACCCATGGCGCAACTGACCGTGACCGCTGCTGATGCTGCGGCTGAACTCAATGGCGGGCCGGCCGCATTCATCGGCGTTGGCATCAATCGCGACGGCAGCATCATCTTGGCCGACGACCAGGTGCAGCCGCTACGTGCCACGCCTGAGGTGATGGACAACACTGTGGAACTGCCACTGGTGGGTATTGGCGAGAATCTGCTCGACGGCGACCAAGTCGGCGTACTCATCTACGGCAACTTCGACATCTACGAGACCGGCACTGGCTCAGCGCCGATGAACTTCGGCACCAACAACCGCTACAACATCGAAGGCACAGTGCGCCTGCCTATCGTGCAGGCGGCGACGGTCAGCCGCTAGCCCGGTAGTAGCCCGATCAGTTGTGGCGCTGGCTGCACCCGCCAGCGCCACACGGGTATCATTGCGCGCTCATTTGCCCCTGTAGGTCGCCGTGAGTTCGATCAGCCTGTCCGAGCGCGTCAACGCCATCAAACCCTCGCCCACGCTGGCCGTGACTGCGCGCGCCGCCGAACTGCGCCGCCAGGGCAAAGACATCATCGGCCTCGGCGCCGGCGAGCCCGACTTCGACACGCCGGCGCATATCAAGGCCGCGGCCAAAGATGCCATCGACGCCGGCTTCACCAAATACACCCCGGTGGGCGGCACACCAGAGCTCAAAGCGGCCATTGTTGACAAGTTCAAGACCGACAACGCCCTGGACTACACCGCTGATCAAGTGCTGGTGTCGTGCGGTGGCAAGCAAAGCTTTTTCAACCTCTGCCAAGCGCTGATCAACCCCGGCGACGAGGTCGTGATCCCGGCGCCCTACTGGGTCAGCTACCCGGATATGGCGCTGATTGCCGGCGGCAAACCAGTGATCGTGTCAACCGGCATGGACGCTGGCTTCAAGATGAGTGCCGAGCAACTCGAAGCAGCCATTACGCCGAAGACGCGCCTGGTGGTGCTCAATAGCCCGTCCAACCCCAGTGGCAAGGCCTACTCTCTGGGCGAGCTTGCGGCCTTGGGCGAGGTGCTGATGCAGCACCCCGATGTGTTGGTTGCCACCGATGACATGTACGAACACATCATCTGGGCCGAGGGCGGCTTTGCCAATATCCTCAACGCCACACCGGCATTGACCGACCGCACCATCGTGCTCAACGGTGTCAGCAAGGCCTATAGCATGACCGGTTGGCGTATCGGCTACGCCGCCGGCCCGGCGACGCTGATCAAGGCCATGAGCAAGGTGCAGTCGCAAAGCACATCGAACCCTGCGTCGATTTCACAGCGCGCTGCCGAGGCAGCATTGCGCGGCCCGCAAGATTGCGTAGCCGACATGCTGAAAGCCTTCAAGCACCGTCACGATCTGGTTCTGGAGGGTCTCAACGCCCTACCCGGTGTTTCGGCCATTGCCTCGGACGGCACGTTTTACGCGTTCCCGGACTTCTCAGGCGCCATTGCCGCAATGGACGGCGTTAACGATGACTTGGCGCTCGGCGAGCGCTTGATTGAACAGGCCGGCGTAGCACTGGTGCCGGGCTCGGCCTTCGGCGCCCCCGGCCACATGCGGCTGAGTTTCGCGACCGGCGAGGACGTGCTGAAAGACGCGCTGGGCCGGCTGGCGAAAGTCCTGGGCTAAGCCCTGCCGCCGGCATGCGGCTTGCCGGGCGGCGACCGAAGCCACCGCCCGGCAACTTGCTCAGTCCAGCAAATCCACGCAGAACGGCGGGATGCTCCGCACGAAGTTCTGGAAGTCAGGCGGCGCAGTCACAGCACTGCCGTAGAACACCTTCAAATGCGTTGCAAACGGAAGATCGGCTAATGGAACTGCGGCTTCCAGGGTATTTGTCGCAGACCCAAATACGGGTTGTGACGTGCCATCCGTCTGGCAGCCATTGAGCACCGCACCATTGGCGTCAAAAACGAACAACTGGCAGAACTCTGAGGTAGAACCAAAGTTGTCCAAGTCCAGCGTCACCTCGGGACAGGCTGTTTCAGTTTCGTTGTATGGCACAAAGACCCAGTCGTACTGGAAGCCGGTCGTGTCGATGTTGCCATCCACATCCAGGCGCAGCACCAAGTCTCCACCATCCTGAGCGGCCCAAACGGCGGTCACATCGCCATCCGGGCTGGCTGGGTCTCCAATGCGCCGGGTAACATTCGGGGAGCCGCCTGTCCAGTCGGCGGTGCCCCCGTCAACGGTGATTGGCCGTGCATCGATCTGGCCTTGCAACTCGCCGCCGAGGCCGCGATTTTCGAAGATGTCGTCCCAGGTCGGTTTGATCTCGACGTCGAAACTGCCATCCTGGGCGGTATCGAACAGCACATCCGTGCGCGGCGTGGCGGCATCACCATTGGTCAGGAAGCGATAATTCTGCTGCGGTGGCGACAGGTCGGCGCTGCCCATGACCACGGTGAAATCACCCGAGAACGGATTGCCCAGCCCCTGTGGCACACCGGCCTCTGTCGGGCCGCCCGGCAAGTTTGCCGTCCACTCCCCAGTTAACGGCGATGTGATTTGCAGCACATAGCTATCGGAATTTCCCGTCAGCGCGTTATCGACGATCTCCTCGACTGCAACCGTGAAATCGCCTGTCGCCGAGTACCGGTTGAACTCGAAAAAGCGCGTAATCGCGAACTGATAGCCTGCCGGCAGACTGATCCGGACACCGTTATTAATTGGCGATGGAACGGCCGCGGACTCATTGATCGTAGCAACAAATTCGCTGCTCGACGCCACGGTGTAAGTCTCAGTGGGGTCGGCGGCGTTGGAGTCATCCTCATAGACCGCATCGTAGCTGCCCGAAAAATCGACATATTCCGGGTCATTCGGCAGGGTTTCGTTGTAGTTCAGCACCACGCTGTAAGTGATGACCTCCGTAGTACCAATGGTTTCGTTGTCGCCAATCGTAAAGTCGATGGTGCCGTTTCGGATCAGGTCGAAATCGGCGCAGTCGTTGAACGTGAGACTGGCGGTATCGCCAGCAGTCACCAACCCGTTCTGGTCATTGTCGTTGAACTGTTGGGTGACCGTGCCATCCGGAATCTGCTGCCCATCGCCTTGGCAACTGTAGTTGCCGTCACGGGTGTCAAATGGATTGAACAGGGTAAAGACAAAGTCCAGGTCATCCGGCAACAACAGCGAATTGTCGGCAAAGCGCCGCAAGCCCAGGATCGGGTCGGCGCCTGCTTTGGGCAGGCTTTGGCCTTGACCGAAATCAACCGGTATATCCACCACGCGCAGGCGCTGGCCATCATCGACCACGGCGGTCAGCAGCGTTGTGCCGGACTCATTGCTGGGTGCGACCCACTGGGTCGTCGGGCTAGTTGCCGATGTGAATGCGCCGATGGTCGATATCCACTGCACGCCAGTTGGCGCCGGCCCGTTGTCTGGATCACTAATGGTTGCTTGCAGATCCAGCGTGCCACCGTCGGCAACACTGGCGCTGGTCGGTTGCACGGTCACCTCGGGCTGACGGTTATCTGGCGTCGTTACACCCGTGTCGAGGTAACCGACAACCATTCCGCGCTGGAAGAAGCCCGTCTCATCACGAACATGCTGCAACACCATGATGTCGCCCGACTCACTAACGTAACCGGTGTAGGTGTCGCCGTTGGGGTCAGTCTGGTCACCCGGCACAGTAATGCTCACAGCACCCTGCGCACCCGTGGTGTAGCTACAGGCCTGCATTTCGCTAATGCCAATGTCGTCAACTTCTACCGACAGCGGGCCGGTGTCCGTCGCGCGATCGGCGACGTAGGCGTTTTGACCCAGCCGGATATCAATTGTGCAGGTGCCGCCAGTTCCGAATGTGACTGGTACGTTGTTGAACTGGTTCAGCGCACTGTTCTGGTCATCAGCGCTACGTTCAACCCGCAACATGCTCCAGCGGAAGCTTTGGCCGCTGAGGTCCACTGTACCGGCAGGGCGCCGAACCCCGACCTGGAAGAAATGCTCCACAGAATCCGGTTGGAAGGACTGCGAACCACCGTTACTAATCACTTCCTGGATGATCACAATCTCGCCATCTGGCGATGCGAGACCACTAGGCGTGCCGTCAACCACTCCGTCATCCCGATATTCAATGGCCAGTACACCCGTTGCATCGGTGGAGTAGATTGTCTGAAAAGTTTGAGAACTACCCGTGTTGGGATTCGCGCTGGTAGAACCGCCAGCGCTCAGCGGGATGGGCGTGTAAACAATCTCATTGAAGTCGAAAGTTTCACCTGTAGCGACACCCGTGGCATCCGGACTGTGCTCGATGCGAAATGCAGTAATGGCCTGGCTGCCCGTGTTTTCCAGAACAACGCCGAGGCCGGCGAAACCGTAGTCACCCTGCAACCTGGATACGTCGAAATCGCTCGACTGTTCGAGACCAATTTCGAGATACATGTTGAATTCATTGCCGATCAGACCAAGCGGACTTCCACTGATGTAAGCGCCTTGGGGTGCCTGCGTCGAGGCAATTGCTTCGATTCGCTCCTCGAAATCCAAGCCAGTCGTCAACGCAACGTCGTCTCGGACGGGAACGACGAGCGTCGTATCGTCCGAGCTACGATCAAAGGTCTGTGGCGAAGTGCCGCCAAGAAAGAAGTCGAGTACCGGATCAAGGAACAAAACGCCATCTGAACCGCGATTGACGGTCAGCGTTTCCGCAGCTTCAGTCCGCCCGGGCTCGTCAAAGAACAGCGTGTTGGACTGCCCCCCGTCACCGGAATCAAAGGTAATCTGATCCACATCTCCGAGCAACTCAAACGGCCCGACGGTGACATCAATGCGTGGCTGCTGCGCAAGTGAAATGTCATAAAAACCACGGTCTTGCGCTACGCTGAACTCACCCTCCTGCCCATTGCGGGGAGCACTCAGTTCGACCTCGAAAAACGCCGTGTTGTAAACGCGGTTGGCTTGGGCAGGCGTAATCGTGATGGTCACGGTTGCAATCGTGCGGCCGCCGTTGCCGTCGATCACGGCAAACTGGAAGCTGTCCGTGGTCGTTGCGGAATTGTCGTGCGTGTATTCGAAACTGCCCACCGAATCGATTGTTACCGTGCCATTCTGAGGCCCCGAAACGGGTGTCGTTTCGACGCTGAGCTGGTCGTCGTCCACATCGCTGGTGCCTTCCAGCAGGCCCGGCGCATCCTGGAAGAAGGTGCCCCCCTGTCCCACCGTAAATGCGAAATCATCCACCACCGGCGGCGTGTTATCGATGGTGATCGGGCCGGACAGCACGTCCTCGTCGAAGGTCACCAACTGCGCGGCACCGTAGGCACCAAAATTGTTATTGCGGAAGCGTTCGATTTGCAGATTGAAGTCGAAAACCGGCAGCACAAATGTGTCGTCACCGATGAACAGCAACACCGGCTCATTAGCATTCTGGCCATCCAGCACGCCGTCGATCATGTCGTCCTGCACCGCGCGCACGATGTCGTAGCTGGGCTGCACGCCCAAGCGAATGGCCGTGCTGTTGACCTGCTGGGCAAAGCCGCCCAATGCCATGGCATAGGCGCGGCTGGCTGCGCCAGCGGAACCCGGTTGGATCGGATCGGCCGGCAGGTCGGACACCGGGTCGAAGCCCAGCACACCGCTGACGCGCTGGCGAATGACGTCGAAGAAGTCCAGGAAACGGCCAGGGTCGGCCTCTGCCCTCGCGCGCTCAACAAGCATCTGCGAATACGGAGTGATGGCGACGACGGACTGGCCGGCAGGCAACAGGGCCTCGAAGCCCTCGTTGAAATCCAGGAAAACGCGGCGCTTGTCTTCCAGCGGCGCCGGATCCGACTCATCAAGGTAACTACCGCCTCGAGTAACCAGCAGCAACGCGCCCGGATCGGGACGTTGCGCCAGCTCGAAGCGGCCAATCTCACTGGTCGTGGTTTCGGCCACTGGGCCGGTCTCGGTATCCGGGAAGCCGTCGGCGTCAACCAAGAACACCTGCACGGTGGTTCCGCTCATCAGGCCCTTGGCAGCGACGCCGGTGATTGCCGTACCACCGGCGTCTGCCGTTGGCCCGCTGCCGCCACTGCAGGCGGCTAGTGCCACAAATATGCCGCCGGTTAGGGTGGCACGAACAAGCTTGTGTGTTTCACGCATCATGGTGTTGTTCTCCGCGGCCGCTTATTGGCCGTTGCCGGCCTGCTGGCGAAACGCCGCACTACCGGTCACGTCTGTACTGCCGTCAGACAGGTTGTAAGTCAGCCCGGCGCCGCCAGGCAGGCCACTGGAATCCAGTGGCGAGAAAAAGCCCTGAAAATCACCAGAACTGCCGGTCGGCGTCACGCCATCGACGGTTATGCTGGAATAGGCGCCCGAGAACAGCGCATTGCCGTTGCTGATGTTGCCCGTGCCCGAGGCGTTCCAGACCTGACTATTGATATTGAGTGCAAGGCTGTGATCGACGCTCTGGTTGGTGAAGTCCACAAACAGCGACGCCGAGCCCAGCACACCTTCGTTACCCATGCTGTCGGTCGGGTTGGTATTGCCCACCAGGTCGTAGGCAGCCGTGCCGGTCAGCGTAAACGCCGGTTCTTGGCTCAGGGTCGGGCCGAAAATGTAGTGCAGGTCATTGTTGGTCAAATCAATGTCGAAGTTCTCTGCGCCATCATCAACGGTGACAGTGGCGACACCGTCGGACCAGCGCCCCCACTGAATGCCGGTTTGCGGATCAGTGCCCTGGTTGACGTTGACCGCCGTGCCGATGTCATAAACCTCGTTGAATCCCGGCTCCTGCGAATCGGCGAGTTCAAAGCTTTGCAGGTTACCGTTGGCATCTTGCCCGATGGCGCTGAATGCATCATTACCTGCGAAGTCGCCGTTATTCGTGTCCGACACGCGGAACGCGATGCTGCGGTTGTTGGGCTGCTCGTCGTCGTCAAACACCGGGTCGGGCTCGACGGGCCGCGTCTCGGGGCCGAGGTCGCCACCTTCCGGATCACCGCTGGGTGACGTCGTACGCGCTTGTTGCTGCGGCCCACCGTCCTGATCATCATCGCCGGACGATTCCTCACCATCTTCATCAACCACGATAGGCGGCGAATCAGCCGCTACCAGCGGGCTGGCGTCCGACTTGCCCGGGCGGGTGTTGTTGTTGGGGACAAAGCCGAACTCACCGGCGCTGTACTCCTGCGAGCCGCCGTCATTGGTCATCTCCACGCCGCCGTCCCAAACGCCCAAATGCAAGCCTTCAACACCCCCCCACTGCCCGGATC
>JAAFAL010000091.1 GCA_018222345.1 bacterium | reverse complement strand
ACGATGTGTATAGGAGACAGGTTCAGCGCATAGGCCAATCAGCCTCAATCAGCCCCAATCAGCGTTCGCCTAACCAACTGATCGGATCAACGGCGCGCTTGCCTTGGCGCAATTCGAAGTACACGCCGGTGTTGCGAGCGGCCGGGGGCCACGGCCTCGACCGGGGCACCGGCATCGGCGCCAATCCACAAGCCTTTCCAGCGCAAGCTGCCGGCCTTGGGCGAGCCGAACGCCGCCAACACGCGGCCGCGCAGCGGCCAATCGAGACTGCCGCGGCGCTTGGCAAAGGGCAGGTTGTTGCCCAGGTCCAGCGGAATATCGGCGAGCAAGTCCTGCAAAGAATCCAGCAAATCGGTCAGTCGCGCTTCGTCGGCCTTGAGCTGACGAACCTCTTCGCGGCCGTCGCGGATGCGCTCTTCCAGCCGAGTCAGCGCCGCCTCGCGCAACGCGCGTGTTTGCTCGACCTTGTCCAGCGATTCTTCCCGTTGGTCACGCAGGCGGGACAGCGCGGCCAGCTTGTCGGCCAGGTCGGCTTCGAGGGCGTTGAGCCGCTCGATAAGCGCGATAAAGCCTTTGATGCGCTCGCTGCGGGCTTTGGCCACATAGTCGTAGTAGGTCAGCACGCGGCCGACAGCCACCGGGTCTTCCTGGTTGAGCAGCAGTTTGGTGCGGCCCTGGCGGCCAATTTGGTAAGCCGCGCGCACTTGCTCGGCCAGCACGGCGCGTTGCGCGTCGGCGCGTTTGGCAGCGTCATCGCGCTCCGCTTCGGTTTGGCTGACCGCGGCGCGTTGGTCTTCGATTTGCCGCGACAACCGCGACAACGATGCGAGCAGTTCCGAGATGCGCTGCTCGCTGTTTTGCAGCGCCTTGGCCACGGCATCTTGCCGGCTGCTGTCGGATTCAATGCGCTTGCTAAGCGCGCGCAGGCGCATACGCACGCGCTCGAGGTCGCGCGTGCTCCGTTCAATACGGGCGTCATCGCCTTGCGCCGCAACGTTTGGCACAGGAACCAGCAGCGCAAACATGCACAGCAGGGTACTCAGCACCCGCCGATGCTGGGATAATGTTGTGTTTTGCACAGCCAAGCGCGCAGGCATCATGGAGCAGATTCTCACATTTTTAAGCCAGCACCCGGTGCTGACGACGGCGCTCATTGTGGTGCTGATCGCCACCATCGGCAACGAACTGGTGATCGCCGCCCGCTCGGGCCACAAGCTGGCGCCACTGGATGCAGTGCGGCTGATCAACGATCGAGACCCCATCATCGTCGATGTGCGCTCGGCAAGCGACTATAAGAAAAGCCGCCTCAATCGCGCCGTCAATCTGCCGATCTCGCGGCTGGACGAGGCCGACGCCATCATCGGCACCGACAAAAGCCGGCCCTTGCTGCTGTATTGCGCCTTGGGCACCACCGCCAACAGCGCGCGCGACAAATTGCTGCAGCAAGGCTGGACCGACGTTTACCCCATGCGCGGCGGGCTGAATGCCTGGCAAGGGGCCAACCTGCCTGTCGCCAGCAACCAAGCCAAAGCCAAGCAACCGTCGAAGGCGGCGCAGAAAAAAGCCAAACAGAGCAAGGCCAAACAAGCCAAGGGCTCAAAGGCGGCATGAGTGGCGCCAGCCAAGAAGCCGTCACCATTTACACCACGAAGTATTGCCCATACTGCGTCATGGCCAAGCGGCTGCTCGATAGCAAGGCTGTGGCTTACGACGAAGTTGCGGTGGATAGCGCGCCTGAGCGTCGGCAGGAAATGATGGCCCGCAGCGCCCGCCGCACGGTTCCGCAAATCTTCATTGGCGACACCCATGTGGGCGGCTGCGACGACCTCTACGCACTGGATGCGCAAGGCCGCCTAGACGCACTACTGGCCGAACAACACCAACCGGGCTAAGACGGGAGAGCACATTGGCCGACACCGACAAGCAGACTGCCGCCCAGGCTGAGGCGGGTGACAAACAGGTCATCCTGCAAAAATTCTATGTTGCCGACGCCTCGCTGGAAGTACCCAAGGCACCGGGCATTTTCACCCGCGAGTGGAAACCCGAGATCGACCTGCAGATCAACACCGCCGTGAACAAGGTCGATGACAAACACCACCAGGTCATCCTCACCGCAACCGCCACGGCCAAGCTGGGCGACGACGTGGCCTACATTGTCGAGGTCAAGCAGGCCGGCGTGTTCCAGATCACAGGCATGAGCGGCGACGCCGAATTGAAAGCAGTGCTGGGCGCCTATTGCCCCAGCCTGCTGTTTCCGTTTGTGCGCGAGACGGTTAACGACCTGGTGCAAAAAGGCGGCTTTCCACAGTTTTTGTTGCAGCCGGTCAACTTCGATGCGGTGTATCGTCAGCACGTCACGCAAAGCGAACAACCGGCGGAGACACGGCATTGAGTTTATTGGGCAAGGTCGCAGTGATCGGTGCTGGCTCCTACGGCACGGCGCTGGCCATGCAACTGGCGCGGCAAGGCGTTGATACACGCCTGTGGGGGCGAGACGCCGAGGCCCTCAACACGATGGCCGAGGCTGGCGAAAACAGCCGCTATTTGCCGGGCTGCTCGTTTCCCGAGGCGCTCAAGCCCATCGCCGACATTGCCACCGCGGTTGATGGTGTCGATGCGATCCTGTTGGCCGTGCCCAGCCACGCCCTGCGCGCGGCTTGTGAGCAACTCAAACCGCTCGTGCGTGAGGCACTGCCAGTCATCAGCGCCGCCAAAGGCCTGGAACCCGAGAGCTGCAAGTTCGGCCACCAAGTGATTGCCGAAGCGCTAGGCGACGAGCGCCCTGTGGCCATCATCTCCGGCCCCACCTTTGCCAAAGAAGTCGCCCGCGGCATTCCCAGCGCAGTGACGATAGCCAGCGTTGACTTGAGTTTTGCCGAGCACGTTGCCGATGCCATGCACGGCGCCGGGTTTCGCGCCTACACCACCGACGATGTGGTGGGCGTGCAAATCGGCGGCGCAGTGAAAAACGTGCTGGCGATCGGCGTCGGTATAGCCGATGGCCTCGGCCTGGGCGCCAATAGCCGCGCCGCGCTCATCACCCGCGGCCTGGCCGAGATGGGCCGCCTGTCGGAAGACCTGGGCGGCCGCAGCGAGACCCTGATGGGTTTGGCCGGCATGGGCGACCTGGTGCTCACCTGCACCGACGATCAAAGCCGCAACCGTCGCTTCGGCCTGGCCTTGGCGCGCGGCCAATCAGTGGATGAGGCGCAAGAAGAAATTGGCCAAGTCGTCGAGGGCTACCGCGTCGCGCGCGAAGTGCGCGAGTTGGCAAAGGCCCGCGGCATCGACATGCCCATCACCGAGCAGGTGTATCAAGTGCTCTACGAGGGCCAGGCACCGGTGGCGGCAGTGTTAGCGCTATCGTCCAGGCCACAGCGCGCGGAGTCTGACTAGGCCGGGGCCCTGGCCCGAGTGCCCCTTGAGTCAAGGGGCGGCGAGCACAGCGAGCGGGGAGGATGTGGAAGCAAGACCAGTAACGCTTTGCCCCGCAAAGCGCCGGAGCGTCGTGCAGCGACCTCGAAGGCCAGGCACCGGTGGCGGAAGTGTTGGCGTTATCGTCCAGGCCGCAGCGCGCGGATTCTGATTGAGTCCGGGCACTTTTATTAAGCCGTGTGGCGGCACAAAAAAAGCCCGACCACTACTGGCCGGGCTTTTGCATTTGGAAAACGCTCAGCGTTAGCTTGGCGCAGCCAAGAACGGGAACGTTTCCGCTGAGTGCGTCACCGGATCGGGGTCGCTGTCGATCCCGTCACCAACACCTGCAACATCACCAATGGCCAGGGCCGAATAGGTCACGTCGATGGTGTCGTACAGCGGTGTACGGCCACCACAGTCGCCTGACATGGTCACGCCTAGCGCGTCGAGCTCAACACCAAAGTACTGGTTGCATGTGCCCGATGCCGTGTTAACGAACAACTCGTCGTCCGCCAGCACGGTCGCTAGGCCGTCATAGCGGCCATCAACAGCTTCGTCGCCTGCGGCCAGTTGGTTACCACAATTGGTGTCCAGGCCGTCATAGATGGCGATGTTGTCGGCAAACCGGTCGGTGAACTGCATGACACTGCTCATTTGCGTGCCAACAGCGTTGAAGCTGTCGGTCAGCGCGCCATGAGCGGCGTCATTCATCCCACCATCGTCCGAAATGTAGAACGGGTCGGTAACGGCGGTGTTGACACCTGCGCGGCCCATGCGGTCGATCTGTGTGGCTGACGGTTGGGTGACAGAGACTGTCGTGTCGCCATCACCACATGCACTCAAGCCCATCAGCGCGATGGCGCTCAGGCCGGCAAGTGCTGTGTTTCGTAATGTATTGATCTGCATGGTTCAACCTCCGATCAAATTGGTAAAGCCCGACACGCCCACAATGGGGCCGCCGGCCGTCAGCAAGGCTTTGTCCACCGAGACGACCAGTGCCAGCACGTTCATGCCTCCGAAATCGTCGATGGCTGGGTCGCCATCCGGCTCGGTCTGCAACTGGGTCACCAACGCGTTCGACGTTTCCATGTCCAGCGTTGGGCAGCCAGCAGCGTCAAATTCAAGACTGCCTGCGGCGTTTGCGACGGCTTCGGCTGTCGCGCGAAAGCCCGAAAAGTTGAAGAAGAACGGGTCGTTGCGAGCACCAGCAAACACACGAACCGATCCAGACCCATCAGTGATGCCGGTCTCGGAACTTGCATCGCCAGTGACCGTGACGGCACCCACGGTGCAGGTGACATTCTGGGCACCATCGAAGGTGCAGGTCACATCCTGCGTGGCATCGGCGGCGCCAGCAATCTCGTACGTGTCTTGGCTAGATGTACGGAAGATGTACTCGACAGCGTTCGAAAACTGCGCTGAAGGTGAAACGTCGAAGGCGACGGTCATCACCAGATTGACGCGTTGCGCATCTGGCGACATCCAGGAATAGACATCGTCAATATCCGCCAAAGCGTTATCTTGCGCGATCGGCGAGTCTAAATGGTCGGCGGCCAATGTCGGGCCGGTAACGGCCAACATCATTGCCGTGGCTAGCCCTGCGGCTAGCGCGCGAAAAACTTTCATTGTGTGCTCCTTGCAAATGAGAGAGGCGCCGAGTGCTGTGAACGGCGCGTCATCTATATTCCAAAATGCCGCGAAGTAATCAGCACTCACCAATCATTTCGCACGCTAACAACATATGGATTCACGCAACCACACGATTATTTCTTTCGCTGCTGTATCGCTGCTGTGCGCAGTGGCGCTGTTGGCGGGGTGCGAGCGCGAAACCAAGGTGGCCAGCCCAGTCGATACGCTGCACCAAACCACGGCCGGCAGCATTGTGCTGGACAATCTCAATGCCGATATCGACCATTGGCAGGCACAACTGGCTAGCGACAAGCCGCAAAGCCTTGGCCGCTTGGGGCGCTTGCAGGCCAGCCTGTTGCTGCGGGCACAAGTGCGGATGCGCATGGACGACTACATTGCAGCACACGCGGTTGCCGAGCGTGCGGTTGCCGACTATCCCAATGAGCCTGCTGCACGGCTGTTGCTGGAGCGATCGCACAGCGCCGTACATCGTTATGGCAAGGCCGCCAAAGCCCTCGACCAAGCGCAAGACATGCTCCAGGGCGGCAGCGCTTCCATCGCCGCAGCCATTGCAATGCGGCGCTGTAAGCTCGAACGCGCGGCCGGTAACTACGACGCCGCCCTGCGCTGCGCCGGCGACGCTGTCACTGCAGCGCCATCAACGTCCAGCCACGGCGAATATGCCACTTTGCTGGCCGAAGTTGGCCGCTTTGATGACGCGCAAAGCCACTTTGCAAAAGCCTGGGCGGCCTACAAGCAGCCATCGCCCATCGTCCCCGCATGGCTGGCCCTGGCACAGTCCAAGGCCCTGCAGGATGCGAGCAAACCCAAAGCTGCGGCCAAGCTGCTCACCGACATGCAGGCGCGCATGCCCGAGCATTTGCGCCTGACAACTGAAACCGCAGTTGCATTGGAGGACACCGGCAAGCGCAAAGCCGCCATCGACATGTTGATGCCGCTGCTGGATGAAACCGATGATCCAGATGTGCCGAACTTGCTGGCGGGCTGGCTAGCCGACGCCGGAAATACCGAGGCCGCCGCAGCCATGACAGCGCGAGCCAAGAAAGGCTTTGAAAAACATTTGGCCGCATTGCCCGAAGGCTATGCCGCACACGCGGTTGAATTGTGGGCCGGGCCAGGCGACGACTTACCCAAAGCCTTGGCACTTGCCAAGGCCAATGCCGAAAACAGCCCGACCGTGCCTGCGCTGAGCTTGCTGGCCGACGTGGCCCATGCAACTGGCAACACTGCGCTCGCGTGCGACGCCGCCGCGCGGCTGCGCGACATCAACCCTGCGCTGCAGCCTGCGGCATCAAGCGGCTGCTGACGACACGACTAGCGGTGCATGTAGCCGCGCTTCAGCAACCAATATCGACGCCATCGCGTTGCAGGGCCACTGCGCGAGCGATGAAGGGTTCAATCTGAGTGTCGTCCACCGACACGCCACGCTTGAAGCGGATGCAGCCTTTGCCGACATCCAGGCCCTGCAGCAGCGAGCCATCGGCGTCGATCTTGTGCGCATTGCCCACGTAGAGGCTGACGTATTTCTTTTGTGCATTCAGGCACATCACAACCTCAGCGCCGGCGCGATACGCAAGCATCTTGTAGGCCATTCCCTCATCCCAGGCTGGCGCGTGTTTGAGAATCAGGTCGCGCAAGGCCAGCAGCATCGGTTTTCGCCAATCTTCGTCGAGTAGGGCGATGTACTCGGCGGGCGTGCTGGCGGCGGACTGAACCACTACAACACGCGCCGGCGGCGGAACCACAGCAAGCCGCCGGCACTCAACACCACCATGGCGATCACTAGAATCCAGAAGCCCTGCGGATGGCCAAGGCCAGGCATCTTCTCGAAGTTCATGCCAAATATCCCAGCCAGCAAGCCCAGCGGCAGGAAGATGGCCGAGATCACGGTCAGCGCCGTGACAATCTGATTGGTGTTGTGGGCCACAGCAGAAAAATGTAGCTGCACAGCCGACTCGATATCGGCTTGATGGCCCTGCGCGGCGCCGTGCACGCGGGTGACGTGCTCCTTGAGATCGTTGATGCGCACCGACTGGTTGTCGGTGAACTCGAAGCGGCTATTGCGCCGCCAAGCATCCAGCGCCTCGAGCTGCCCAGCCGACAGCGCCTCGAGTTTGCGCACTTGGCGGCGATTATTCAGTAATTCGCGCCAGTCGTTGAAGGGGTTGTTGGGGTCCAGCAGGTTTTCCTGCAGGCCTTCCAGCATTTCACTCATGGGCTCACGCACTGCCAGGTAGCGGTCGGCCATGATGTCGAGCACAAAGTGCGCAACGCCCACTGGCGTGATGGGTGGCCGTGGCGGGTTATTGGTGAGGCGCCCAAATGCGGTGAGAAACGATTGGTTGTCGAACGCGCGTACGGTCACCACCAAATTGTCGAACAAGAAAAACGCCGCGGTTCGCGACTCGATCAAGTTCTCCCGATTGTCCGGCCCCAGGCCCTGAAAGATGAGCAAGTCGTAGCGCGGCGTGCCGTCAAAAAACGACGGATGCACGGCATTGTTGCCATCGATGACATGTTGCGGCTCGATCGCCTGCCCGGTGAGATGCTTAACCACCGCGGGCCAGTTCTCGCGCTCGCCATCTTTTGGGTTGCGCACAAAGTCCAGCCACAGCACGCCTGCGTCGGGCAGGCGGTCGGGTAGGTCAACCGCCTTGGGCTTGTGGCCGTGAATCAACAGGTGGCATTGCATCGCGTTTGTCCGGTTGGGGCTGCCTGCATTCTAAGGGCAATGTCAGCGACATATCTGGCGCCCACAAAAAAGGCCGCTCGCGGCGGCCTCTGTTGATAATTGCGCGGGCTTACTCAGCGCGCGCTGCGAGGAAGTTGGCCACTTCCAGGGCTTTTGAATTCGAGCCCGCCGTGCGGCCGTTCACCCAGTAGGTGCCGTCAACCACCACTGTAGGCACGCTGCGCACACCCCATTGGCGGGCCGTGGCCTCGGCGCGCTTGACGCGGCTATCGACGCCAAAACTATTAAACGTTTGTGTGAACGTCTCTTTGTCGATGCCGGCGTCTGCAAACAGTTCGGCAATCTGGCCTTCGGTGTAAAGGCTTTTCTTGTTGACGTGAATCGCCTTGAAGATCGCCTCGTGCACTTGCGGCAACACGTCGAGAATCTCGGCGGTGTAATACGCACGGCTGTGCATCAGGTTTTGCGGGTTGCCCAGGGCAGTGGGTACGCGCACAAACTCGATGTTGTCGGCCATGTCGTCGGCTTTCCATTTTTCGACCGTCGGGTCGAACCGGAAGCAGTGGCCGCAGCTATACGAAAACACCTCGGCAACCTGCACCTTGCCGGCGTCGGTGTTGGGCTTCTCGGCATTGTTGACTTTGAGGTAGTGCGTGCCTTCCTGATATTTCAGCGGACCGTCCTGCGCGCTGCAGGCCAGGGGCGTGGCGATGGCTGTTGCAATAACGGCCAGGCGGGCGATCAATTGGGTGGGGCGCATCGGGGCTCCAGATGTGTCGGTTTAGCTTAGGGCTGCAAGCCTGCAATGTAGCTGGCCAGTGCGCTGATCTCGTCGTCGGTGAGTTCTTGCGCCACAGCGGTCATCATCTGACCTGCATTGCCCGCCGAACGTTCCCCGTTGCGGTAGGCCTTGAGTGCAATGGCTGTGTATTCGGCATGCTGGCCGCCGATGCGTGGGTACGCTGCTGCCGGGTTGCCGGTGCCGGCCGGGCCGTGGCAAGCCAAGCAGGCGGGGATGCCGCGCTCGGCATCGCCAGCGCGATATAGCGGCTGGGCGACTTCAACGGCGTCTTCGGCGCCAACGCCAGGCGTTTGCGAGCCAGCAGCGTAGTGTGCGGCCAGGTTCCGAATATCCTTGGCCGACAGCGCAGCCATTTGCCCGGCCATCAGCGCATTCTTGCGCTCGCCGTTCTTGTAGGCCTTCATCGACTGGTACAGATACTTGCCGCCTTGCCCGGCAATTTTTGGCCAGACCGGGTTCGTGCTGTTGCCACCCGGGCCGTGGCAAGCCACGCAGGCATTGGCTTTTTTGGCGCCGGCTTCGGCGTCGCCTTCAAACACGGCCTTGGGCACTTCGCCCGGCGCAACCGCCGCGCCTGCAGCCAGTGCGGGGCCACAAAAGACCAGTGCGCCAGCCAGAACAAGGGTGGCGCGGGCGAATCGGGGTAAGCTGCTCATGCGAAGGGTCACTCCAAGGCCGCGCGCAGCAACCGCGCGCGAAAATCATCAGGGTTACAGCCCCCTAGTTTAGCGCAAAGCCACGCCATCATGTCCGACGACCTTGCTACACAATTGCTGCGCAGCGCGCAGTTTTGCACCTCGGCCGCCCAGGCCCACGGCTGGCCGCCCGCCACCGTGCCCGAGCTGGCGTTCGCCGGCCGCTCCAATGCGGGCAAGTCCAGCAGCATCAACCTGTTGTGCGGGCAAAAGGCGCTGGCGCGCACCAGCAAAACACCCGGCCGCACACAGCTACTGAATTTTTTTGACCTGGGCGAGGAAGCGCGCTTGGTTGACCTGCCCGGCTACGGCTTCGCCAAGGCGCCGGAGCGCGTGCGCGAGCAGTGGAAGCGCATGATCGACCACTATCTGACCCACCGCGAAGCGCTGGTCGGCCTGGTGCAAATCATGGACGCGCGCCGGCCCATGACTGACTTTGATCAGCAAATGCTGGCGTGGTGCGCAGCACGGCCGATGCCTTGCGTAATCTTGCTGAACAAGTCCGACAAGTTATCGAAGAATGCGGCGGCGAGTGCGCGGATGCAGGTGCAAAAAGCGGTCGGCGAAGGGGCGCGGGTTGTCGCGTTTTCAGCCAAGAATGGTGCTGGCCTGATGCAGGCGCGCGCCGCCATTTGGGAGTTGTTGTTTCCGCAGGTGGTTTAGCCGGTGGGTTGGGGCGTAAAAAAAGCCCCACCGGCAAAAACCAGCGGGGCTCGTAGCTCCAGTGCGGGGCGCCGGTCAGCCGCCCAGCAATTCCTCGACAGCCGCACGCTCACTGCGCAGCTCGTCTTCGGTGGCCTTCATGCGCTCACGCGAGAAGTCGTTCACGTCCAAGCCCTGAACAATCTCGTAATCGCCGCCGGAGCACGTCACCGGGTAGCTGTAGACGATGCCTGGCTCGATGCCGTAGCTGCCGTCGGACGGGATGCCCATGCTTACCCAGCCATCGCTGCCCAGCGCCCAGTCGCGCATGTGGTCGATGGCGGCTGAGGCGGCAGACGCTGCCGAGCTGGCGCCGCGCGCCTTGATGATGGCCGCGCCGCGCTGCTGCACGGTGGGGATGAAGTCGTTTTCGTACCAGCTTTGATCGACCAGGCTCATGGCGTCGGCGCCATCAACCGTGCAGTTGTGCAGGTCGGGGTACTGGGTGGCGCTGTGGTTGCCCCACACGGCCATTTGCGTGATGTCGTTGATCGACTTGCCGGTTTTTTCGGCAAGTTGGCTCAGCGCGCGGTTGTGGTCCAGGCGCATCATGGCGGTGAACTGGCGGTGGTCCAGGTCGGGCGCATTCTCGCGCGCGATCAGGGCATTGGTGTTGGCGGGGTTGCCAACCACCAGCACACGCACGTCGCGGCTGGCGTGGTCATTCAGCGCCTTGCCCTGCACGCTGAAGATGGCGGCATTGGCCTGCAACAGGTCGGCGCGCTCCATGCCGGGGCCGCGCGGGCGGGCACCTACCAGCAGTGCAAAGTCGGTGTCCTTGAACGCCACATTGGGGTCGTCGGTGGCTTCGATGCCGGCCAGCAACGGGAACGCACAGTCATTGAGCTCCATCACCACGCCTTGCAGGGCGTCCATGGCGGGCGGAATTTCCAGCAGTTGCAGGATGATCGGCTGGTCTTTGCCCAGCATGTCGCCGGAGGCGATGCGAAAGGCCAGCGAGTAGGAAATCTGACCGGCTGCGCCAGTAATGGCGACGCGAACGGGTGCTTTCATGAGTGCTCCTGCAATCAAGTCAATATATTTGGGGCGTGGAGGATAGCCAAAGCGGCACCACGGCGCGACTAGGCACTGGTTTTCCCCGGCCCACCGGGAGGCAAGGTGAAGATGAAGGTGCTGCCCTCGCCAGGTGCCGATTCCACCCAGATGCGTCCGCCGTGGCGCTCCAGAATCCGCCGCACGGTGGCCAGCCCCACACCGGTGCCGGGGCGCACGTCTTGCGTGTGCAGGCGGCGGAAGATCTCGAACACTTTGGTTTGGTGTTTGGGGTCGATGCCAATGCCTTCGTCACGCACACTCACACACCAACGGCTGTAGCGCCATTCGGCGCTGACGTGCACCGTGGGCGGCGCGTCGTCTTTGGCGTATTTGATCGCATTGGACAGCAATTGCGTGAACACTTGCGTGATCAGCGCGGCGTCGCCCATCACCGTCGGTAAGCTGTCGTGCGAAATTTGTGCGCCGCTGGCAGTGATGTCGCCGGCCAGTGCATCCTGCGCATCGGCCAGCGCCTGCGCCGTGCTCACCGGCGTGTCGCCGACATCGCCGCTGCCCACCTGGGTAAAGTCGCGTAGGTCGTCCAGTAGCGCATGCAGGCGCTTGACGCCGCCCAAGGCCTCGTCAATGGAGCTG
>JAAFAL010000090.1 GCA_018222345.1 bacterium | reverse complement strand
ACTACACCCTGAAATTCTAAAGCTACGGCAACCCCAATAACCATCCCATCGTGCGGCTCCATGTCCTCCTGCTGGACTCGACAGTGAACCGTGACCTCGCCGCTGCCCTTTCCGACAACGTCTATAGCGTGCATTTGCTCGACGTGCTCGGCCATGGCAAGAGCGACCGGCCGCCACGCGCCGAGGACAATCGCATCGACCACTATGGCGATCAGGTCATCGCCCTGCTCGACCACCTGAAAATCAAACAAGCCGTGATCGGCGGCTTGTCACTTGGTGCGCTGGCAGCCATTACGGCTGCGGCCGACCACCCGAAACGCGTGAAAGGCCTGCTGCTGGAAATGCCGCTGTTGGAACGCGCCGTACCCGCCGCCGGCTTCATGCTGATGCCGCTGCTAGCTGCAGTGCGCTATGGCGGCTGGCTGTATCGCCCAGCCGCCAAGGCCATCCGCAAGGTGCCGGTGCCCGGCCGCAGTGTGTGGGAAGGCATCCGCAACATGGTGGGGCAGGAGCCGCGCGACATCGCGGCGGTGCTGCACGGCGTGTTTGTCGGCCCCGTGGTGCCCAGCAAACAACGCCGCATGGCCATCCAGGCGCCGGCGCTGGTGATCGGCCATGGCGGCGACTGGCTGCACAACTTGGAAGATGCCAAGGCGCTGGCGGAAGAATTGCCCAATGCCGACTTTGTCGTGGCCAAATCCATCCTGGAACTGCGGCTCAAACCGCAGCGCTTGTTGCCGCGCATCCTGCGCTTTTTGGACACTGTGCACGGCCGCAATCGGCCACGCGTCGAGGCGGCGACTGGCTAAGCTTCGCCTGGCCCAATTGCAGTGGCACCCGCCACAAAGATGCGGAATAACCTGACAACAGCTTGGTGTAAATGCTCTAGTGGTGGGCGCGGGTCTGTATAGAGCCAGTCCGTGATCATCTCGTGGATGCCGCCAACCAGCCCCAAGGTGGTTGAGCCTGTCTCGGCATGCTGCACCAAGCCTGCGGCATGCAGGCCGCGCGCCTGGTCGTCCAGCAAATCTGCAAACCGGTGCATGGCCGCTCGTCGGTGGCGCTCCATGTCTGGCGAGATGCCAACCGCCTGCACGCAAGCCAGTTCGGTCAGGCGCGTGTCTCGCAAATAGGCATCGACAAACTCGCGCAAGCCCAGCTCGAGCAGTGCCTGCACGCCGAGCCGCGGCGCGCTCGCAACTGCTTGCGTCACCCGTCGAATGACGGTGTCCAGAACTTGGTCGTAGGTCGCACGCATCAGCGCCTCGCGGCTGCCAAACAACTGATAAAAGTAGCGCGTCGTTACGCCCGACTCGCTGCACAGCAGTTCGATGGGCGTGTTGGCGTAACCTCGCTGGGTAAACAGTTCCAGCGCCGTATCGATCAATTGTTGGCGGCGCCTGGAATCGCGTTCGGCACGCGATACCGATGGTTGGCGTGCGGCGCGGCTCATGCTGCGCCCTTGTCGGGCTGACGGGCCGCAAAGCGCTCTGCCATGGCAGTAATCGTCAGGCTGGGATTCACGCCGAGGTTCGCCGGAATGGCCGCGCCATCGACAACATACAAACCCGGATATCCATGCACCTGGTGATCGGCATCGATGACGCCGGTTTCCGCGCTGGCACCCATGGGGCAGCCGCCGAGGATATGCGCCGTCATGGCCTTGCCGCCCACCGACTCCATCACGCTGGACAGCGCAATGCCACCCGAAGCCTCGGCGTAAGCCTGTGTCGCGGCATTGGCCAGCGGCAGGTGGCTGGGTGCCATGCGGCCTGCCGCAGGCGGGCCAGAAACCAATCGCCGTCGCCACGGCGCCCACCAGCGCCGGCCCAGGCGCAGCGCCACGCCACTGTCGTCGTTTTGCATCACCGTCAGCGTGGTCATGCGCTGCGACCAGTTGCGCGCAAACCATGTTGTCAGCGTGTCCCGCGGCCGTAGCAGCAATGACGCAACGCTGCGCAGCGCCCGCCGCCAGGCACTGGACGTTTCGACCATTGGCACAAACATCAAACGCATGATGGCGCCCAGCGCCGGCGGGATGCGGTTTTGCGTGATGTGAGTGGCGTCGTCGGCGTAAAAATCGCTGGAAATGGTTGCACCGTCGGTCAACAAGTTCTCGTCGGCGTCACGCGACAGGATGCCCGTCAGGGCCTCGCTGTTGGTGCGCACCACCGCGCCGCAACGCGGCGAAATATTCGGCAGGCTGGCATGCACATCCCGCGCCTGCAGCAGGAGTTCCAGCGTGCCAATCACACCGGCCGCCAGCACCAGCTTGCGCACGTGTAACACTTGCCGACCGCCTGGCCCGCGCACGGTCACCTGGTAACCGCCGCCGCGGTCTGGTTCGATGCGCTCGGCCCGAGTTTCGGCTTGCACAGTCGCGCCGGCTTGCTGGGCCAAGTGTAGATAGTTGTGGTCCAGCGAATTCTTCGCGCCGTATTCGCAGCCGGCGATGCATTCGCCGCAAAACCGGCAGCCGGTTCGTCGTGGCCCGGCGCCATCAAAACACGGGTCATTGACGCTTTGCGCCTCCGGCCCGAAGTAAATGGCTTGCGGCACTGCGCCGAAGGTCTCGCCGCGGCCCATCGCTTGGGCGGTAGCCTGTAGGTAGTCGTCTTGCTGGCCGTGGCGGGGGTTGGTATTCACGCCGAGCATGCGGCGGGCGGTGTCCAGGTGCGGGTCCAGCTCGGCTTGCATGTCGATGCCCAGCTCGGCCCAGACCGCGGCGTCGTAAAAACCGGGTTTGGGCGGCAGCATCACCGCGCCCCACACCAGCGAGCCGCCGCCGACACCCACGCCACCCAGAATGCCCACATGCTTGAACAAGTGCTGCACCAGATAGCCGCGCTGGCCCAAGGCTGGCTGCCACATGAACTTGCGTAGCGGCGCAGCCTTGGCCTGGCGGATTTCATCGGGGCCGATGTGCCGGCCCTGCTCCACCACATGCACCCGCCAGCCTTTTTCGGCCAGGCGCAGCGCGCTCACGCTGCCGCCAAAGCCGGAGCCGATGATCAGATAGTCGATGTGGTCGTGGTCAGACATGGCAACTGCGACGGGCTCAGCCCGCTTTTGGCGTGATCCGCTGGATGACCGACCAATACCGTTCCGGCAGTAGGCGCTGGGCAAAATCGACGATATGCGCGTCTGGGCCATTCAGCACCCGCCGCTTGCGCTTGGCGATCCCCTCGATGACCAGCTTGGCCATCTGTTCGGGGCTGGTTCGCGACACGGCATCAAGCTGCCGCGCGCCGCCGTCCGAATCGGTGTGGCCGAAGGGGTCAACGTAGAACCGGGATGAACGGGCAATGTCGGTGCGCACACCGCAAGGGTACACGCCCATCACGTGCAGGCCGGTACCGCGCGATTCGTGCCACAGGGCCTCGGTCAGCCCGCGCACCGCGAACTTGCTGGCGTTGTAGGCACCCTGCGTGGGCGTGGCGATCAGCGCGAATACGCTGGCGACATTGACCAGCGACGCTATTGCCCCTGCCTGTGCCTGTTCCTGCAGATGCGGCAGGAAGGCTTTGGTGCCGTGAACAACGCCCCAAAAGTTGATGCCCATAATCCACTCTAGATCCTCGTAGCTCAGGTCTGCCACCGTCTGCGACACCGCCACACCAGCATTGTTGACGACGATATGCACGCCGCCAAAATGCGCGACCACATGATCGGCATGGGCATGCATGGCTTTGCGGTCGGCCACGTCCACCACCTCGGCCAGCACGGCGTCGTCGCCGTGTCGGGCGGCAATGTCTGCGGCAACGGCGTCCAGCGCATCGGCAGCCACATCCGAAATTGCCACCCGCGCGCCTGCGTCTGCCAGTTGCAGTGCCAGCGCCCGGCCGATACCCGAGCCGGCGCCGGTCACGACCGCCACTTTGTCCTGAAAGCGGCCCATCAAACTGCCCGCACCGAAAACGGCAGATGCCAGCCACGTGGCCTGCCAATACCACCAGCAAACTCCGCCGTGGGGCCGGTCAGCAGGAAGGGAATCGGCACCGACAGTTGCTGCTGGGTGAATCCGATGCGGCCGAAGCCCAGGTAGCGCGCATCATCCAGGCGGCGAATCTCGTCCACCATGTTCAGCGCCCCGCAGACCGAGGGGTAGTCGGCATAGACCAGCTGGTAGGCCGGCTGGCCATCATGCCGCGACGGCGCCAGCAGTGTGGACATCGGGAAGCGCCGCACCACCCGGCCACGATGCCGGAAATAGTTGTAGCCATGCCCGCGCTCGGTACCGATCGGCGCAAAGGCCTTGCCCAGCCAATACCCCGGAAAGACGGGGTTGTAGAGCATGGACATCCACAAGCGCTTGCTGCCGCGGTCGGGCAGCCGCAGCAGGCGGGCGGCATATTCGCCATTGAGTTCGGCGACCGCCGGGCACGGCAGGCCGGCGAATACATCCAGCAAGTCTCGGGTGGACAGGCTGGCCAGCGTGTCGGAATCCGGCAGCTTGGTTGTGCGCTTGCTTGCAGACTGCGTCATGGTCAAACCTCAGAAGCCGCCGGCCGGGACCGGAAACGGCGTGGTCCCACAGCGGAAGTAGTAGGGCAGGAAATCCAGCGGCGCATCGACAGTTTCGGTGGCCGGGCCGGTGAATGTGTCGCCGGTTTCCGGGTGCCGCCAGCAGCCGGCCGGGAAGTACACGTCCCACGTCGTTGCGCCGGGTTCCACCACTGGCGCTGCCAACACATCGGGGCCCAGCATGAATTGCTGATCCTGGGTCGCGGCCACCGGGTCATCGGGGAAAGCCAACCACAACGGCCGGGTGATCGGCACGCCGGTCTGCAAAGCCTCGGCCCACAGGCGCTTGATCATGGGTTGCGCCGCCCGGTGCCGCCGCGCTGTGCGCTTGTATTGTGTGACCGCTTCCGGGCTGATACGCCACGGCATGTGCGTGCCGTTGACGGGGCCGCCGTGCAAGCGATGCACCGGCGACATCGACCCCAGTTGCGCCCAGCGCACCAGCAGCTCGGTGTCGATCTGGCCAAAGGTATCAATGTAGCCGCCAATTTCGGACACAAAGCCATAAGCCCCACCAATACTGCGGTTGAGCATGTCCGGGATCACGCTGCCAATGCCCGAGGCGCGGCCCCAGTCGGCGGTGTTGTCGCCGGGCCAGCTAGATGACTCAAACGCTGGCGAGCCGGGCCGGCCCGAATAGCCCATGCGCACGAAAAACCAGGGGTCGCCACCATTGTCGGCAATCCACTCATCAAAGGCTTCGCGGGTGGTTTCGTGGAACAACACCGCATAGCGGTTGTGCATTTCCAGGCCGGTGGAGCCGTCGGCAAACACCATATCCACGAAGGTCTGCTCGCCGAAGTCCTGCATGAAACCCACCACGCCGTCGTCCAGGGTTTCCTTGATCTGGTCCTTCCACCAGACCCGCGCCTCGGGGTTGGTGAAGTCGATCAGGGCAGCCTGGCCGTTTTCCACCAGCGGCGAGCCAAACAAGAAGGGCTGGCCGGCAGCGTTAGTGGCCACAAACCCGCCATCGATGGCCTCCTGATACGCCTCGTGGCGCTCCAGGTGGTCGTCGCCCTGCGCGACCCAGGGGCGGTAATAGGTCAGTGGCTGAATATCCATGGCCTGCAGCCGCGCGATGGTGGATTCGTAAGTGCCCGCGTCCTGCAAGCCCACCCAGCCCTCGAAAATGAACGCCGACACGTCCAGATCCAGCGCCTCGATCATGTCCAGCGACTCTTGCACGTCGGCCGCATACACCGCCGCCGCCTCACCGCCAGACTGCACGGCATCAGACAACATCGGGCCATAGGCCCAATCCGGTGGCAGGCGATGGCGGCCGGTCAACCCGGTCAGGCGATTGATGGCATTGGCGGACTCGCCTGGCACGACGACGAAGTCCAGCGCGCCGCCGGCAACCTCCACGGCCCAGGCGTCGTCGCGGTCGGATGCCATGCGCCAATGCGACAACTCATCGCGGTCCAGCAAAAAGCCATAGCGCCCCGGCGAGATGAACTGGCTTTGTACGTAATATGCGCCCTGTGGCCCGGTGGGGAACTGATACCCAGCCAGAAACAGCGGGTTGGGCACCGCGCCGTCCTGGCTGGCGAAGTCGGCGGCCTCGGGGGTTTGCGAGAACTCCTCGGCCCAGTTGATGAAATCCTGACCGCGCTGGTCGATGCGGTCGCGCCGGCCACCGAAGCCGCGAAACGATTCATCGGTCGGGCTGGCAAAGGCGGCCGAAATCAGCGGCACATCCTGGTTCACCGGGCTGAGCCGTACCGACACCGAAAAGCTGCCGTTCTGGTCGCTTTCGACCAGCACGTTGGCCACCCGGCCGGTTGGGTCAGACGTTGCCACCACCATGCTGACGCCATTGGCGGTTTCGCTCACCGACTGCACGTCAGTCAGTTGGTACTCCACGCCCGAGCTCGTCGCCGCGAGCATATTGCCCACCCAAAAGCTGGCAGCGAATTGCTGCTGAACAGCCGCACCAACCAGGAAGGAAATGGGCGCATACAAGGCTGGCGCATCGGGTGTATCACCGCCGCCCGGCGCGCGCTGCACATCGGCGGGCCGCAGCAGCAGCGGCGTTGCCGGCGGCGGCGTGCTGGCCAGCACGACATCGCCGTCTGCATTTTCAAACGACAAGGCAAACGGCGCGCGATCAACCTCAACAGCACCGGCGGCAGTTCGCACGGTGATGTGCTCGTCGTCGGTCAAAACCGTGGCTGGCAACGGCGATGCGGGCGGCGGCGCTGTCACCGTGCCTGGTGCTGCATCGGGGGCGCTGCCAGTCGGGGGCGTAGCGTTGCCACCCGGCGGGTTGGATTGCCCGCAGGCGCTCAGTGCCAGCGCCGCAATGGCGCAGCTAACGGCCAATCGGTGGCGCAACAATATCTCCATCATGTTTGTCTCCGCAGTTATTTTGCTACTGCCGCATCTTATTTTGACAAGATATCTTGTCATGTCGCCACGTGTTCGCAAAGGGTAAATTTGCCCCGTCGGCAGCCTGGGTCGCCAACGGCATGCCCAAGCTGCAACAATCAATAGGCGTTTGCCCAAGCAGCAGCCCATGAACCCCCTGCGCCCTATCGGCCGCGCCATGGCGCGGTATTTATCGAAACCCCGGCCCGGCACGGGCTATGCGCCCACCAGCACGCCCGAGGCCCTGCTGGCCACGCTGCAGCGCGGCGATGTGTTGCTGGTGGATGGCACCTCGCGGTTTTCCGGCACCATCAAATACCTCACGCAATCGACCTGGTCGCACGCCAGCCTGTACATCGGCCAGCAACAAGGCGTGCCCAGCCTGGTCGAGGCCGACATCAATGATGGTGTGCGGGTGATTCCGGTCAGCAACTACTTCGATTACCACACGCGCATCTGCCGGCCAACGGGCCTGGCCGCGCAGGACATCGATGAGGTCATCCGTCTTGCGCTAGCGCGGCTTGGGCATCAGTACGACGTGCGCAACATTGTTGACCTGCTCCGCTTCCTGCTGATCAAACCACCGTTGCCGGCCAAATGGCGGCGCCGCTGGTTGGCGCTGGGCAGCGGCGACCCCACGCGCGCCATTTGCTCGTCGATGATTGCCGAGGCGTTCCAGAGCGTGCGCTACCCCATCCTGCCCGCCACGGTGGCCAACGAAGCCTGCACGCCGGAAACCCGGCAGTGCCAGCGCGAGCTGCTGCACATTCGTCATCACAGCCTGTTTGCACCGCGCGACTTCGACATCTCGCCGTACTTCGACGTGATCAAACCCACGCTCGCGCAGGACTTCGACTACACCAGCCTCGCGTGGGCCAACGGCGAGACCACCGAAACTGGGTAAGGCTCGTTACGGCCAGTAAAACCCAATAACGCCAACACATATGGGGTCCGACGCAAGATGGCCGGGCGCGAATCGGTAATCCCACTTTCCGTCTCAGGCTGCTAGTCTGCGGGCAGTCCAATTCACCAGCCGGAGACCCAACATGATCCCACGCAGCCTGTTCGAAGCCGAGCACGACGACTTCCGCGACACCGTTCGCCGCTTCATCGCCGACGAAGTCGTCCCCAACCGTGAGGAATGGGAGGCCCAGCAGCATGTTGACCGCGGGCTGTGGAACAAGGCCGGCGAACTGGGCATGTTGTGCATGACCATGCCCGAGGAATACGGCGGCTCAGGCGTTGACCGGCGCTACTCGGCCATCGTCATCGAAGAGCTGGGCCTGGCCGGCGACAGCGGCGTGGGCTTCCCGCTGCACAGCGACATCGTCGCCAACTACATCAACAACTTTGGCACCGACGAGCAGAAAAAACGCTGGCTGCCCAAGATGGCCACCGGCGAACTGGTCGGCTCCATCGCCATGACGGAGCCCGGCACCGGCTCCGACCTGCAAAGCGTGAAAACCACGGCCGTGGAAGACGGTGATGACTACGTTATCAACGGCAGCAAAATCTTCATCACCAATGGCTACCTGTGCGACCTCACCGTGGCCGTGGTGCGCACCGGCAACAGCGGCGAAGGCAGCAAGGACTTGTCGCTGGTCGTCATCGAAGCCGACCGCGAAGGCTTTAGCAAAGGCAAACCACTGAAAAAGATCGGCATGCACAGCCAGGACACCTGCGAGCTGTTCTTCAAGGACGTGCGCGTGCCCAAGTCAAACCTGCTGGCCCAGCCGGGCATGGGTTTCGTGATGCTCATGAAGGAGCTTGCCTGGGAGCGCCTGATGATTGCCATCACTGCCGTATCTGCAGCCAAGGGCGCCTTCAAGCACACACTGGATTACGTCAACGGTCGCAAAGTTTTCGGCAAACCGGTGGCCAAGTTCCAGAACACCAAGTTCACGTTGGCCGAATGCAAGAGCAAGCTGGAAATCGCACAGGTGTACATCGACCGCTGTCTGGAAATGCAACTGCAAGGCAAGCTGGGCGTCGATGACGCCGCAACGGCCAAATACTGGACCACCGACCTGCAAGGCGAAGTGATCGACGAGTGCCTGCAACTGCACGGCGGCTACGGCTACATGATGGAATATCCCATCGCCCGCGCCTGGATCGACAGCCGCGCACAGCGGATTTACGGCGGCACCAACGAGATCATGAAAGAATTGATTTCGCGGACGTTGTAGCCGCGCGGCTAGTTCCCCTTACGCACGCCGGATGTCATTCCCGCGCAGGCGGGAAACCAGTTGTTGAGCCCTCGCACTCAGCGCAAAGCCACCGAATCCCGACAGAGTCGTCGTTCGCGTTGAGTGGTCAGAAACAGAACTGCGTGAATCAGTCGCGCAAACTGGCGGCCGCTGGGATGCCAAACGCAAACTTTGGTTTTTGGCTGTTCGAGAGGCATGAATACTCAAGTTGATGGATCGAGCGATATTGGTTAGATTGCAAATACTGCCCGCTCGAAAACCAACTACATGTAGTGATCGATGTGCGCCGATATAGACAAATCACTATATTTGATGATCTAGTTGATCCATCTAGTTGGTGTTCGCATAAACAACTCGTTCGCGATGAAAGAATTCTTAAATAGCAGGCTGTTCCTTACGGTACTCACATTGGTGGCCGCATCGTTTCTCCCGTGGCTATATCAGCAGTATCTGAGTGCGTACACGAAAGAAAAAGAGCAATTTCGCGCCAGCTATCAGACGCGAGCGGAGATAGAAAATAGAGTTTTTTACTATTTGTACCTTTACCCGAAACAAGAGATTTACGAACGAAACGACGTGAGGTTTGCGTTCTACGGACATGGCGAGCAATTGGGCCAAGCACAATATTACAACTTTGAGCCCTTGTTCTCGCAGTTCAAGGATAGGTCTATCCTGCAAATAGTTGCAGAATTCGCTGTAATTAATGAATGCATCGAATCCAAAGAGTATCGAAGAATCAGAACACAGCTAGAGTTATTTAAAAAGCAGACACTGGCCAATCTTGCAGAACATGAGGGCACCCCACAGTCTGATGAATTCTGGGAAAAGGCCGAGAGGAATGTAGAGTGGGTTAGACAGGCGTGGAGCGACCTGAAGGGTGTCTGCTAACGACGCCTAGATAAGGACGTATTTTCCGCTACGTGCTTCGCTCTCCACAGCAGATACGCCCTCACGGCGGGATCTGAAACCACTACAGATGCACGCTTGGCTCCATCGACTGGCGTAGCACATCAATAATTTCGACGTGAGCAGTGCCCATGCGGTAGTAAATGCGATGCTTTTGGGCTGAAACACTGTAGTAGCCCGGCTTGATATCGCTTCGATCTCGTCCCTTTGTCGGGTTGGCTGCAGCGGCCCGCATGTGCTTTCTCAAAAGGCTCAAATACTTCTTTCGTTGCCGCCCGCCGAAGTGCTTGAGCGTGTGGTTGCTGATTTGGATCAAGCTCTTTTCCGCTTGCGAGGAAAGGCGATATTTGGCCGCTAGCCGATCAGCCGGCTCATGACATCTTCACCGTCCAGGCCTTGGCCTTGATCCAGCTCGGCTTCGCCAGCCGCTAGCGTCTGTCTAAGCAGGTCGAGTTTGGCTTCTTCTTGCTCTAGCGGGCGCGTCCCGGCCCGGACGACTGCTACGCGCTCAGCAACAATATTGGCAAAGTGGCTGCTTGGAGAAATGCTTGTATCGCGCGCCATTGCTGGCCTCATGGTGAGTGGTCGCGACAACAAGATGCCACCAAGTGCTGGTCACTTTGCGAAAGTCTATGCTGGGTCAATTGCGCAACTAAACCGCCCTTGAATCCCAGCCACAGAGCTTCAAACAAGCGCCTCAACAATCCGCGGATCACCGTCGGCAACCTCGAAGGCGGTGTCCATGTTCTGGGCGTCGGTGATGGCAGTGACGGTGGGCACTGTCCAGTATTCCACCCGCGTGCGCATGGCATTCACATCGACGATGAGATAACCATTGCGCGTGCCTTCAAAATACTTGCCGTGGGGGTTTTGTGCACGTAGCGCGTCGCCGCCAAAGGCCAGCAGCGTGTCGGTTACGTCGCCCGTACTGCCCGGCGCTTCGGGGTCGCCGGCCGAGCTGATGGACGGGGCGACAAACTCGGCGGCCAGCACGCCGTTGCCAGTGGCGGGGTCGTAAGCCGCCGGGTTGTTGGGGTCGCGCGTGACCTCGAAGGCCAGCGAGGCGTGGACGTCGCCCGTGAGCACCACCAGATTATTCACGCCGCCGGCCTCGATGGCGTCAAACACCCGTTGCCGCGCGGGGTCGTAGCCGTCCCACTGATCCGGATTGGCATACACCGACTGCCCGGTGGCGTTGGCGGCGCCAACAATCTTGATTTGCGCCATGACAACCTGGTTGCCCAGCAGCCGCCAGCGCGTGGTGGACTGGGTCAGGCTATCGGTCAGCCATTGCTCTTGGGCGGCGCCCAACATGTGGCGCTGCGGGTTTACAAACTCGCCTTCCAGGCGGAAAAAGTCGCCCTCGACGTTGCCTGCTAACACCTCGTCGCGGCCAATCCGGCGGGTGTCGAGCATGAACAAATCGATCAGGTCGCCAAATGCAAAGCGGCGATAGATGCGCTCGGGCAGTGCTGGGTCGGGCGAGCGGATGGGCAGCCAATCCAGCGCGGCCTGCAGGGCGTTGGCCTGGCGCACTTCGATGGGGCCGTGAATAGCGGGGTCGTGGTCATTGGAGTCGGCGCCTTCGCGCCAAGTGCCATCGACCGTTTCGTGGTCGTCCCACACCCAGATCATGGGGTGCGCGGCGTGCAGGGCCTGCAGTTCTGGCTCGACACGGTAGCTGTTGTAGCGGGCGCGGTATTCGTCCAGCGAGACAACGTCGATGGGCGGTTGGTGGGCGCGCACACGGTCGCGGTCGGTCTCGTAAATGTAGTCGCCCAGGTGCAGAACCACATCGACGTCGGCCTCGGCGAGGCGCGCGTAGGCGTTCCACAAGCCGCGCGAATAATCACCGCAAGTGGCCACACCAAGGCGTACGTTATCAACGCTACCATTGGGCAAGGTTCGTGTGCGGCCGACTGGCGACTGCGCCTCGCCCACGGCAAACCGGTACCAATAGGTAGTGCCAGCCTGCAG
>JAAFAL010000089.1 GCA_018222345.1 bacterium | reverse complement strand
GCTCGTTACCACCCAGCGATAGCCGCACATAGTTGGGGAGTTGGGTGAGGTAAGTGGCGCCGAAAAACCAGAACCAGCTCACGCCCAGCCCCGAGTGCAATAGCGTGGGGTTGCCGCGCAGCGAGCCCAGTGTTTGCTTGCTCTGCCGCCAGGCATTCCAGTCAAACGGCTTGGCTGCGCCCAATGCCGGCGCAGTCGGGATGCTGCGACTGGCCAGGAAACCCAGTGTGGCCAGCAGGATCACCAACCCGCCGACCAGCAGCGGGCCTTGCGCGGTGCCGATCAGCAGACCGCCGATCAGCGTGCCGATGAGGATGGCCAAGAACGTGCCCATCTCGATCATGCCGTTGGCACCCACCAGCGCGGTGTCATCGACATGCTGCGGCAAGATTGCGTACTTGGCCGGGCCGAAGAATGCGCTTTGCGTGCCCATGAGCAGCAGCGCCACGAGCAGCAGCGGGATGGACTGCAACAAGAAGCCAACGCATGCCAACACCATGATGGCGATCTCGCCCAGCTTGACGCGGCGGATCAGCGTGGCCTTGTCCATGTTGTCGGCCAGTTGTCCGGCCTGCGCCGAGAACAAAAAGAACGGCACGATGAACAGGCCGGCCGCCGCATTGATCAACAAGTTGCTGTCACTCTCACTCACGCCAGCGCCGAACGCGATGAGCAGTATCAATGCGTTTTTGAACACATTGTCGTTGAGCGCGCCCAGCGCCTGGGTGACAAACAAGGGGGCGAAACGGCGTTGCCCAAGCAGGGCGAATTGCTGACTCATTCGAATAAACCTAAAAACTGAACAATGTTTAATTTAATGGTCTGGCAATTAAATGCAAGCTTTTTTATTGCTCCGAGGGGAATTGCCCGCTACGCAGGAACGCCAGCACGTATCGCTGTGCTTGCGCATCGCACATCATCCGCGTGTGGTTGAGTGGCAGCGCGGCAAACGCCTGCATGCCGTCAAGCCGCGCGGAGGCAACCGATACCTTGCCGTCGTCCTCGCCGGCGATCCATCGCGAAAACAACGGGTTGTAACTGCGCGTGCCGGCGATGATGCCGACATCGAACGGCACTGGCCCCAAGCTGTTGGGCACGCTATCGATGCCGGTATGCAGTTGCAGGGCTGCCGGGCCCATCACGCTGGCGAAGCCTGGCAGCTTGCGCATGTGGTCGATGACTTCGCTGCCATGATTGGGTGGGCTGAACATCACCGCGCGTTTGATTGCGACTTGCTCGTCCGCGGCCATCTGCCGCAGCAGAATGCCGCCCATGGAATGCGTAACAACGTTGATTGGTCGCTCGCTTAGCCCGAGCTTGCGCAATTCCTGGGCGACCCCGTCGGCGAGCGCAGGGATGGGCTTGCTACGCGACGGGTATGCAATGTTGTGTACGGTGTAGCCCGCCTGCTGCACGGGTGCTTCGAGGCAGGCCATGGCGCGCGCCGTGCGACCCAGGCCGTGTAGCAGGACAACGCTAGCCGCGTTGGTCATGGCGGGCTGGTCTGGCGGCTGTGATGCGGCGGTCGTCGGCGCCAAGGCAAGCCATTGCGCGCCAAGCAGCAAGAGGATTCTGTAGCATCGCATGGCAATGACTCTGGCAGATTCAAACTCGCCTGTCGCGCTGCGCGACGATTTACCTGCCGGCTGGCGGGACGCGCCGTTCTTGCAGCGTAGCGTTGGGCTGCATGCGCCAGACCGTCCGCCGTCCGCCGCCGAGCTGGAAACCTGGCAAGCCTACTTTCGCCGCACGCGCCGCTACCACACCGCCAACATTGCGCAGGACAATCTCACTGGCACGATCAGTCCGTGGGACACGCTCAATGCGCTATCAGACTTGGCCGACCGCTTGTTGGCCGAGGCGGTGGACGTTGCCGCGCGCTATGTGCGGGCCAAGCATGGTTGTTTTGATGCCGGCGATGGCACGCCGGTGGGTTTGGGCGTGGTCGCGATGGGCAAACTGGGTGGGCGAGAGCTGAATTTCTCGTCCGATGTCGATCTGGTTTTCGCCTATGCCAAGCCTGCGGTCGCAGAATCGGATGGCGCGCGGCCACTGGACCCGGCGCGTTACTTCGCCAAGCAGGCGCAAACGCTGATCACGCTGCTGGAACCACCTACAGCTGATGGCTTTGCCTACCGTGTTGATGCGCGCCTGCGGCCATTCGGCACGGCCGGGCCGCTGGCAGTGTCGGCGCCTGCATGGGTGCAATATTACGAGGCACATGGTCGCACTTGGGAGCGTTATGCGTTGATCAAGGCGCGAGCGGTGGTCGATCCCAACGGCGCCGTGGCCGCCGCTTTGGACCAACTCAATCCGTTTGTTTACCGCCGGCATCTGGACTTTACGGCGATTGAATCCTTGCGTGACGTGCACAGCGAGATTGCCGCCGATGTGCGCCGCAACGGCGCCGAGGACGACCTCAAGCGCGGGCGCGGCGGCATCCGCGAGGCCGAGTTCGTGGTGCAGGCGCTGCAGTTGATCTGGGGCGGGCAACAACCCGAGCTACGCGGCGAACAATGGCGGCGTGCGTTGCATGCCTTGCGCGCCGAGGGCTTGTTGCCCGCCGATGCGGCATGCGAACTTGAGGCGGCCTATGTGTTGCTGCGCCAGGTCGAAAACCGGGTGCAGTTGTGGGACGACCGCCAAACGCATGCCTTGCCTGGCGATGCGGACATCCAGGCGGCGCTGGCCGGCGCATTTGGGGCGCCTGACTACGCCGCCCTGAATGCAGAACTGGCAACGCATCGGGCGGCGGTGTGGCAGCATTTTGTCGAAGTGGTGGGCGACCCGCCACGCGACACAGCCGAAGATGCCGTGTTGCTCGGCAAGCCTCGCAGCCCCCACGCGGTGGAGATTCTGCGCGTTGCGGGCCTGGATACGGACAGCATCGAAGCCGCGCAAACCGCCGCTGAACAACTCGTGGCCTCGCCCAATCTGCACGCCGCCGGCCGCACACGCCTGCAGCGCTTGTGGCCCAAACTGTTGCGCCACGAGCGTGTGCGTGACGCCGATACCATTCGCCGCTTGCAGGCAGTGATTGAAGAAATCGCCGGCCGCACCACCTATTTAGCCCTGCTGGACGAGCGGCCGGTCGCGGCTACCCACCTGGCGCGCCTGGTGGCAGCCAGCCCGGCCATTGCCCGGCAGATTGTCACCGCACCCAGCCTGCTCGATGAACTGCTCGACCCGCGCGTGCTGTACGCGCCACCCGGCCGTGAGGCGCTGCAAGATGATCTGCAACAGGCGCTGGAGTCTGCCGAGGATGAAGAAGGGCGGCTGGATGCGCTGGGGCGGTTTCGCAACCAGCAAACCCTGCGCGTGGCCGCGGCCGAGCTTACTGGCGCGCTGGCGCTGATGCGCGTGTCGGATCATTTGAGTTGGATTGCCGAATGCGTGATCGAGGCGGCGCTCGGCCTGGCGCACGCCGACGTACGTGAGCGCCACGGCGACCTGCCCGGGCAAGCGCGCCTGGCGGTTGTGGCCTATGGAAAACTCGGCGGTTTGGAGTTGAACTACGGTTCAGACCTCGACCTGGTTTTTTTGCACGACGCCGATGCCGACAGCAACAGTGATGGGCAGCGCGCGTTGGCTAGCGAGGCCTACATGATCCGCTGGGCGCAGCGGTTGATTCACTGGTTGACCACGCGTGGCCGCGAAGGCCGCTGCTACGAAGTCGATACGCGGCTACGCCCAAGCGGCAATGCGGGGTTGATGGTCACACGCATATCTGCATTTGATGCTTATCAGAACAAGCGCGCATGGACCTGGGAGCATCAGGCGCTGGTTCGTGCGCGGCTGGTCGCCGGGCCGCAAACGCTGCAAGCTGAATTTGATGCAACCCGCGGGCAGGTGCTCGGGCAAACGCGTGAGCGCGACGCCTTGCGCAACGATATCCGCAACATGCGCGAGCGCTTGCGCCGCGAGTGGGGCAAACATGTCGAAGGCCAGTTCGACCTCAAGCACGGCGCCGGCGGCATCATGGATGTTGAATTCCTGGTGCAATATCTGGTGCTTGCGCATGCTTGCGAGCACCCTGATGTTGCGGCATGGTCGGACAATGTGCGCCAGATCGCTGCTTTGGGACAGGTTGGTGTGCTGGGCAGCGAGCAGGCCGAGGCATTGACAGGCGCGTACTTGAACTACCGTAGCCGCATGCATGAACTCACCTTGCTCGAGCACCCCTTGTTGGTCGAAGCCGAGGCTTTCGTGCCCCAACGCGAGGCGGTCACGGCGTTGTGGGCGGAGCATCTGGCCGACCCGAACTGCGGCGACTAGTGGTGCGGCCGTTGGGCAACGCGTGGCGCGTCGCTTACACTGCGAGGCCAGTGATGGGGCAATCCAGTGGACGGCGGTATCGATACCTGTATGACCAGCGGCACACGCGAGCCCTCGTGGGCCTTGCTCAATCGCGGCTCGGCCGAGGCCTTTGTGGAAGTCTTATGCGCCGAGGCGTTGGGCCACACAGCGGTCAATCACGCCTATTTGCATCGCTTGGCGGCCGGTGACTTGCCGGACATACAGGGTGCGATCCGCGACTACTGTCACCAGTATTATTTCTACAGCGCCGAGTTCACCAGCTATCTCGAGGCGGTGATCGGCGGGTTGACCAGTGCGCAGCATCGCGACTGCCTGCGCCACAACCTCGCCGAGGAGCAGGGCCGTTGCCATGTTGCGGGCGCCGAAGACGTACCGCATACCGAGTTGTTTCAGCGCTTCCGCCGTGCCGCCGGCGTGTCGGAAGCTTATGACCGAGACAATCAGCCAATCACTACGGCGTTGATCTGGCGCGACCTGTTCTTGCAAAAATGCCAGTCGCGCCAGGCCGGTGTTGGTGTTGGCGCAATCGGCATTGGCACCGAATTGGTCGTTTCGCGCATCTATCACCATTTGCACACCGCGGTAGCGACGCACACAGCGATGGTGCCCGACGACTACTTGTTCCTGAGCCTGCACATGGAGTGCGATGACGAACACGCCGAAGACCTCAAGCGGATCAGTGTGGAGTTGGCCGAGGCGCACGAGCTGCGTGAGGCGTTGCGCTTTGGCGTGTTGTCGTCGCTCAACCTGCGCAATGCGTTCTGGGATGTGATGTTGGGGCGTGCCTTGGCTGCAAAACCGGCATGAGCGACAGGGTCAAACAGGTCGATACCGGCGCGCTGTACGACGCCCACGCCAGCCGCTGGCAGCGGCGCGCCCCCAGCAGTTTGTCTGATTTCACCGGCAGGCCGCCGGTGTTCGAGCTGTGTGGCGACGTCGCTGGCCTCGACATCATCGATCTGGGCTGCGGCGAGGGTTACTGCGCGCGTGAACTGGCGGGTCGCGGCGCGGCATCGGTCACCGGTGTGGAATTGTCGGCCGAGATGGTCGTGGCGGCGCGCGCCCAGGAGGCTGAGCTGCAGCAAGGCGTCAGCTATCGGCAGGGCGATGTCACGGCATTGACCGATGCTGACGCCAGCTTTGACTTGGCCATCGGCGTGTTTGTTTACAACTACGTCGATACGGCGCAGATGCTGCAGTCATTCCACGAAGTGTTTCGCGTGTTGCGGCCCGGCGGGGCGTTCGTGTTCTCGGTGCCGCACCCGGCGTTTGCATTCATTCGCACTGCCCGCACGCCGCCGTTTTATTTTGATGTGGGCACGGCGGGGTACTTCTCCGGCCGCGATGTGCAGCACCAAGGCGAAATCTATCGCCGCGATGGCACGGCCTTGCCGGTGCAAATGGTGCACAAGACCATCACGGATTACTTTGACGGGTTGCGTGCGGCCGGCTTCGCCGCGCTGCCCGAGGTGCGGGAGCTCGGCGTGCTACCCGAGCACCTGGAACTCGCCCCGGACTTCTTCGGCCCGGTGCGCGACGTGCCGCTACACATGGCGTTTCGCATCACGCGCTGATGAACGGTGTTGTGACGTTGCCGTAGCTACGGCTGACTGTTTCACGGGCTGCAGGCAAGCCATCGCTTGTCGGGTCTGCCAGCAGCGTGTCATTGACGAAGCGCTGCAACGCGCCAATATCTTGCAATGCATTGAGCACCATATGGCCACGGTGGCCGATGCCATTGCCTTCCACGTCAGCCGCGTAGCTCCCGGCGCTTGTGAGGCGGCCGATGCGGCGCGCGTACCGGCGGTCGCGGTTCGTACGCGCGGAGAACGCCATGATCAATCGCGGCTGATGGCCAAGGCCCGTGGCCCGCCAGACATTGAAGACGATGCCGATGATGGTCGCCAGATGTCCCCAGGTCGGCAGCCGGCCGGCCACGCTTAGGCCCAGTTCAGCGCGTAATCGGTAGGCGCTCAGAATGGCGGGGTAACTGCCGGCACTGCAACCCACCGTGCGGATGTTGCCGTAGCCCATAGGCGCGATTTTTTCGGCGACCCAGTCGATGACGGCCCAGACATCTTTGCCGATCAGCGGCACGCCATCACGAAAGCATGTGCCCCATGGGTCAGCCAGAATCAATACATCGTGTTTGGTGGCATCAAAGCACTGCAGCAAGCTGGCTTGCGGAATCATCATCCGCCGCGACCCCTTGGGCGTGAAGCAGATGATCAAGACCTTGTCCGCCGTGTTTCCACTGCCGACGTAATGCCACACTGCAGGTGCCAGCCGCCGCGGTTGGAAGGGCTCGGCTTTGGCCTTGCCGCCAGCGCTCAGCAGCCCACTCATAGCGTTGAGCCAGCCGACCAGGCAATCAGCGAATCGGGCGTCGCAGTTGGGCGGCAATAAACGGCCGCTGGCGTGCCATTGTTGCAGTTCGAAAACGTCTGCCGGCGATAGCCGGTGTTCCAAGTTGGTACACAGTTGGCGGACGTGGGCAACGGCGCGGCTGGCGCGCAGCACGCGGCGCACAAGCGCAACGACTGCCGGCGCGTTGTCATCGATGCGGCCGGGGGTGCCTGGTCGGTCATCCAGCCTTACCTGCAAATCCTGCATGTCGGCGGCGGCAACGTGTGTGGCCAATGCACCTAGCGTTTCAAAGCTGGCCAATTGTTCCGGCGGCATGACGACGTTGCACTCAAGCTCCAGTGCCACCAACAGCTCCATACGGGCGACCGAATCGAGGCTTAGCTTGTCAATCGCGATGTCGGCTTTGCCAGCCGCAAAATCTGCCAGGCTGTCGCTGAATTCTGGGGCCACCACAGGTATCAGCGCCTCGGCGATTGCGGTGCGTACGGCGCGAATCTGATGGCTGTCAGTTGACATATTCAAGCGCAGCTTGTCGCAGGATCTTGCCCGACGCGTTGCGCGGGATGCGCTCCACAGCAATGTATTGCCGCGGCGCCCGCAAGCCCGCTTGGTCTCGCATGTGCCGCTTGAGCGCGGCCAGGTCGAGGGTGTTGTCGGACACCAGTAATGCCACTGGAATAGCGCCATGCACCGGCGACTGACGCGGCACGACGGCGGCGTCGGCAACGCCGGCGAAGCGGCACAAGCTGGCTTCCAGCGTTTGCGGGACGATGTTCATGCTATTGAACACGAACACGTCGTCTGCGCGGCCCGCCACTTGTAGTCGGCCCGCGGTATCCAGCGCGCCAATATCGCCGGTCATGAACCAGCCATCCACTAACTTGGCGGCGGTCAATGCCGGGTTGCCGTCGTATTCTCGGAACATGCCGTTGCAGCGAATCGCAATATCGCCAGTCTCGCCACGGGGTACCGCGTTGTTGTCCGCGTCGGTGATACGCACTTCGATCCCCGGCAAGGGCTGGCCGACACTTTCGCCAGCGTCTGAATCGTCAGGATCAGTGAACGCAATGGCCCCGGTCTCGGTGGTGCCATAGCCAGCCTGCAACCTTGTGGTGATGGCCGCGCGTAGTTGATCGCGTAGGGCTTTTGGCACGTGCGATCCGCCAAGCTTGAGCCTGATGCCTGACAGGGCGCCAATGCCCGGTAGGGCCAACAATTCGCGGGCCTGATAGGCCGACACATGCAGGACATTGGCATGCAGTGCCTGAAGCTGCGCGACCAGCTCCTGCTGCGCATCGACAAACACGTTGCACGCACCTTTGGCCACGCAGTACAGCCGATGGCGCTTGGCGAAGTTGTGCGCCATCGACGCGATGCAAACGAACCGCTCGTCTGCCGAGCCAACGTGGCGCGGCGCCTGCGCAACCAAGTCGCTATCGCGTAGCAGCACAAGTTTTGCTGTGCCGGTGGTGCCCGAGGTGGCGAACAGCAGGTCGGCACCTGAAACCTCCGGGCGTGATGTGGTTGGCGGCTTTGCGGCGGCTGCCCCGTCCGTGGCGAGATGCTGAACGACGTGGCTTACTCCAGCGCGCGTTATCAAAGCACCGCGCTGCTCGTAGGAATCATGCGGCGACAACGTGCACGAGCGTGCGCCAACGGCAATTGCGGCCAGGCTCAGCACCAGGTGTGCGACATCATCGTCGCAACTCAGGCCAACGACCGATGCAGGGCAAGTGCCTTTGCTGCGCATCGCAGCCGCTTCGGCCGACACCCAGGCGGCTAGCCCGGCGTAGTCCAGCCGCAGGCGCGCACTGATCACGGCCGGCTGCTGTGGCATGTGCTGGGCGTGATGCAGCAGGCAGGCGATCAGTGAATCAGGCATACGTTTGGCGGGTGGCAAGTGTGCTGGCAGCGGTGCGGGCATACTCTACCGGCCTGCCTGTTGTGTCACCATGCCAGGCAGCCTGCCAACCCTTCGAACCGCCACCGTTCCATGCCCGTCAGCATCGTTATCATCACCCGCGACTCGGCCCGCCTGCTGCGCCGTTGCCTGGACAGCACCCGCGGTTTTGACGACGTGATCGTGTTCGACAATGGCTCGACCGACGACACCCTGGATATCGCCAGCGGTTACGACCACGTACGTGTGTTGCAAGGCCCGTTCGTGGACTTTTCGGATGTGCGTAACCGCGCCGCCGCGCAGGCCGACAATGACTGGATTTGCCCGCTGGATGCCGACGAGTGGTTGTCGGATGAACTCGCCAGCGCACTGCAATCATTCGCTGCGGCCGATCCGCAAACCGTGCACGCATTCTGGCGTTTGAACTGGTTCGCCGGCCGGCAACTGCGCAGCAAACTGGGCCGCGAATGGATACGCCGGGTGTATCACCGCCGGCAGGTGCGCTTTGCTGGAGCGGTGCACGAACATCTGGAATGCCTGGACGGCAGCCGGCCCAAGGTTGAGCCAATGCCGGGCGCCGTGCATCACGACCCCTACAGCGACGTTGGGCATTTGTTTCACAAGCGCTGGTATTACGCCAAGCCTGCCTTGCGTGGTGCCAAGCGTGGTGGACCGTTGGCTGCAAGCTTGCGCGCCATTTGGCGTTTCTTACGCGGTTATATATTTGCCTACGGCTTTATTGACGGCTGGCGCGGCTTTGCGATTGCCACTGCGGACGCCTACGGCGTGTTTCTGAAGTACTTGTGGGGCTTTGCTGCGCGGCGCGCAGATGCTGACGCACAATCGGCGTGAACTTTTCGACTGGCCATCGATTGTGGTGGTCGGCTTGCAGCACGAGAAAACGGGCATCTGGGTCGGCGAAAATGGCGGCGATTTCCTCATCTGCGTTTCTGCGCTGTTGTTCGGTGTCCAGCCAGCGGTTGTAGGCACGAGCCGGTTGCGTAAAGACGCCGTCGTAGTGCAAGTGTGTGTCCACGAACACACCGTAGATCATGAATTCCGACAGTTGGCCCAAAGGCAGGTTGAGCAGGCAGTCCCACCATGGCTGGTTGTGGTGCTGCTCCAGCCAGGCCAATAACTGCTGAGTGACGCGCCGTTCAAAAACAAACGGATGGGTGACGTAGTCGTGCTCGTCGTCGCCAGCTTGGGTGGGCGGCGGTCGATCTAGCAACATGCAGGCATGGCCATACCAACCACCAGGTTTACGCGCGTGCTGCAGCCTGCCACGTTGCTGATACAGCGCCACAGTGCCATCGCTGCGCACAAAATTGCTGTGTAGCAGCGGTGCAGTGACGATGTTGTCGGAATCGAAACTCAGCGCGATGTCGTGCGGCAGGCTCGCAGACGCCGCCAACTTGAGCAGTTGTTGCGTGTTCCAGCCAAAGTAGCGGCTGCCAGGCAGCATGCCGGTGCGTTTGTGCACGCTGCGCTGTATGCGTTGCCAGCGCGGCGGGCCGCTGCGCTTAAACGCCAGCCGGCGCCGTTCCACCTCTGGGTCGAGCAGGTCACATGAGGGCAGCAAGGTGACGCCGTCCAACCCGGCGCGCTCGAACGCAGGCACGTCCTCGGTCTCGATCAAGGCATAGTGCGGCACGTCGGCAGCGCCAAACGCAGCCATGGACTCACGCAGCAGCGCGAACCGCCCCAGGTCGCCGTGAAACGTAGGCGTGATGAAACACCAGTCTTCCATAGGCGTAATTATTGCCGATCAGTCCACGCTGCTTCCAGCCACGGTGCCGGACCAATCCGGCGATACCAGCGGCTACCGCTGCCTGCCAGCACGGAGCTCATTTTCGGCCGCCCGGCGAACACCACAATGCGCGCGTCCGGTGGGCATTGCGGATTGGCAAACAGGTTGCGCCCCAGGCCGGGCACGCAGTCGTTCTTGAAGCTGACGCACCATGGCGATGGCCAGAATGCCAGACGCTTTTGCGTGTGCAGGTGGTCAGACAAATACTCCTGCTCATTGCGATAGCGCGCGACCACATCGTCGTGATCATTCACATACCGCTCCAAAAGATCGGCGTGCTCGCCTGCGACAAAGCGGAACACCGACGTGTTGGCGACGCCTTGGTAGAACGCCTCGCGCTTGCGCCTGAATAGCTTGCGCGACAACTTCGGCCGGAACAGTTGTGCGTCGCGAATCGCGACCAAATCACCCGGATAGTCGGCAAGCGCTGAGAGGTCGCCGACGATGACCAGATCGAGGTCGAGAAACAGTGTTGGGCCAGACAGCCCCGCCAGGCCGGGGCGGAACAGCGCCAGCTTGCGCCAGCGTGTGTCAGCGGTTTCAGGTGCGCCGGTGGTCGGCAGTGGCGCAGTCTCGATGTCGGTATCCAGCCAGCGCGTGTCGTCGGTAAAACACACAAAGCGCTGCAATGCCGGCAGGTGCCGCCGCACGCCTGCATGCAGCCGATTAACGTACTCGGGGCCGTACAGCGTGCCCCATTTCATGCAGATGACGTTCATGACCATCTATTCTGCGGGATCGGCTTGGTGGCGGCTACAGACGATGCCGTGTTGGTGAGTGAAAACGCCCTACGCTGTAAACTGATTGGTAATTCTTCGGAAATAGAATCCATGACTAATTCAAAGCGGGCGCTGATCACTGGCGTGACGGGCCAAGATGGCGCCTATCTGGCCGAGTTTCTTCTCGACAAGGGCTATGAGGTCCATGGCATCAAGCGCCGAACCTCGACATTTAACACCCAGCGCATCGATCACCTTTACAGGGACCCGCATGCTGGGCCAACGCGGTTCCGCCTTCATCATGGAGACATGACCGATTCGTCATCCTTGATGCACATCATTCAGTCCGTGCAACCGGACGAGATCTATAACCTCGCTGCACAAAGCCACGTAGCAGTTTCGTTCGAGGAGCCGGAATACACTGCCAACTCGGACGCTATCGGGCCGTTGCGCATCCTTGAAGCAATCCGCACCCTGGGCCTGAAGGGCCAGACACGCTTCTATCAGGCATCCACTTCCGAACTATACGGTCTCGTACAGGAAACACCGCAGACCGAAAAGACGCCGTTCTACCCGCGATCGCCCTATGGCGTGGCCAAGTTGTACGCCTACTGGATCACCGTCAACTACCGCGAGGCCTATGGTATCTACGCCTGCAACGGCATTCTGTTCAATCACGAATCTCCGATTCGCGGTGAAACATTCGTGACTCGCAAGGTGACCCGTGGCCTGGCTCGCATCCTCGTCGGCTTGGACGATTGCCTGTACATGGGCAACATGGATGCGCTTCGAGATTGGGGGCATGCACGCGACTACGTGCGCATGATGTGGATGATGACGCAGCAGGACGAGCCGGAGGACGGTGTGATAGCCACGGGCCGGCAGTACAG
>JAAFAL010000088.1 GCA_018222345.1 bacterium | reverse complement strand
GTGCTCACCGGCGTTTCTCCTACATCGCCGCTGCCCACCTGGGTAAAGTCGCGTAGGTCGTGCAGTAGCGCCTGCAGGCGCTTGACGCCGCCCAATGCCTCGTCAATGTAGCTGCGGCCCGTGTCGTCGAGCGAGTCGCCGGAATGACGCTGCAGCAACTGCACGAAGCTGGTGATGGTGCGCAACGGCTCCTGCAAATCATGCGTGGCGATCTCGGTGAACTGCGTCAGCTCGAAGTTGGCCGCTCGCAAGTCGGCATTGGCTTGCTCCAGCGCTTGCGCGGCGGCGCGGCGATCGGACACATCACGCACCACCGCCAACACCGCGGGCTGGCCTTTCCAGGTCGTCGCCGAGCCCAATGCCTCAGTCCAGATGTAGCTGCCATCGGCGCGGCGCATGCGGCGCTGCAAGGGTTGCAGCCGCTCGCCTGCCAGCAACTGGGTGATGCGCTGCTGCGTCACCTCATAGTCGTCCGGGTGCACAATTTCATCGACGCGCATGCCCAGCAGGCTGTCGCGGTTGGCGCCGCCGAGCATGTCGCCCGCCGTGTGGTTGGCCATGACGATGCGGCCATCCTGAAACACCACAACCGCGTCCGGGGCAGCCTCGACCAGGCCCTGAAAGCGCGACTCCAACTCGCGCCGCTGCGCATCTGCGGCGTCCACATCCGTCGTATCGCGGCAGGCAAACACCAGATAAACACCGCCGTTGCTGCCCTCTGCAAGTTTTGCGCGGCCATCCAGCGTGCGGTAGCCCCCTTGCTTGTGCGCAAAGCGGTATTTCAGCTGTTGCGGTTGGCCACCCGGTACAAGCTTGTTGGCCGCCAGCTGAACCCGCGCGACATCGTCCGGGTGAACCAGTTCGAAGGCATTCTGGCCGAGCAGCTCTTCGGGCGTGTAACCCAGCGCATGCGCAATCTGCGCACTTTCAAAGACGATATTGCCGGCGCCATCGAGCACACCCAACACATCTTGCGCGTTATCAATCAGCGCCTGTTGCAGGCGCGCATCCAGCGGTTTGGCCACGTGTCATCCTAGGCCGACAGAGGGTTCGAGAATACTAGCGCAGGGTCGCCAATGGGGGTTGGCTGGCCACGCCACGGGCACCGATTGCGCCAGCCGCGGCTGCCAACAAAGCCCCGCCAGCCATGCCCACCAACCAAAGTTGCGGCCCCGCGGCGTAGGGAATATCGAAGGCCACTTGCGCAAGTACCGCGGCGATGCCCTGCGCCGCCAAGGCTGCAAGCAGCCCCGCCAACAAGCCGAGCGCGCCGAACTCAGCCACCAAGGCCTGACGCAGGCGCGCGCGGCTGGCGCCCAAGGTTCGCAGTAAGGCGGCCTCGCGCCGGCGCGCGGCGCGCGTGCCTAACAGTGCGCTGAGCAACACCAACACACCGGCCAACAAGGTGAAACCGAAGACGGCTTCGACAGCCAAGGTCACACGGGCAATGACGCGCCGTACTTGCGCAATCAGCGCATCGACATCCAACACGGTGATGTTGGGGTATTGGCGCACAAGTTCGATCAAGGCCGGTTTGTCGGCCTGCGCCACATGCACGCTGGTCAGCCAGGTGGCGGGGTAGTCGTCCAGCACGCCGGGCGGCGCCACAATGAAAAAATTCACCGCAAAGCTGTCCCACTCCACTTCACGCAGGTTGTCGATGGTCAGCGTCAGCAGCTCTCCCGCAATGTCGAAGCTGATGCTGTCGCCGATCTCGAAGCCAAACCATTCGACTAATACTTGCTCGACCGAAGCCAGCGGCTGGCCGGCGCCGGCTTCGCCCCACCATTGCCCGCCAACCATGCGGTTGTAGGCCGGCAGATCATTCACCCAGCTCAGGTTCATCTCGCGTTCGATCATGTGCTGGGCATCGGGCGAGTCGAAGTCCTCGCTGCGCGCCGGCTCGCCATTGATGGCGGTCAGGCGGCCGCGCACCATCGGGAATAGTTCCGGGTCGCCCAATTTGCGGTCGGCAAAGAATTGTTCGACTGCCTCGACCTGGTCGGGCTGGATATTGATTAGAAAAGCGTTGGCGGCGTCGTCCGGCAGGCGGTCTTGCCAGGTCGAAAGCAGATCGCCACGCACCACGGCCAACAGCAACAACACGGTGAGCCCCAAGCCAACGGCCACCAGTTGCAACACCGTTTGCCCGCGCTTGCGTGACAAGTTGGCCAAGCCATAACGCCAACCGCCGCCAATGCTGCGCCGCAAGGGGCGCAAGATGGCCGTAAGCGCGAAACCCAAGCCCGCCATCACAGCCAACCCGACCAGAACGCCGAGCAAGACCACGGCTGCGATCTGCACGTCGCGCGTTTGCCACACCATCAGTGCGGCCATGCTGCCACCGGCGGCGGCCGTGACTAACCAAAACCCCGGCCGCGGCGCGCCAAGCTGGCGTTGGAACACCCGCATGGGCGGCACATGCCGCAGTTGCGCCAGCGGTGGCGCGGCGAAACCGAGCAGGGCTACGGCAGCGACGCCCATCGCCGGCAAGGCCGGGCGCAAGGGCGCGGCGGGTAAGTCCATCAGCACTACATCGCCGAGCGCTGCCACCAGGCCAAACTGCGCTAAATAGCCTAAAAATGCACCCAATATGGCGCTAACTGTAGCGATCATCGCCAATTGTTTGACTTCAGCTTTCAGAATGCGTTTGCCGGTCGCGCCCAGGGTCTTCTTCAGTGCGACAGCGTCTTGCTGGCTGGCAGCGTATTGCGCAGCGGTCATGCCCATGGCCACGGCAGCCAGCAGCACGGCAGCCAGCGCCGCAAGGCCCATGAACTTGCGCGCGCGGCCGATGGCCGATTCCAACTCGGGCTGGGCCTGCTCGGCGCTGACCCAGCGTTGGCCGGGTGCGCGCAGGCTTTCGGTGGCCGCATCAAGGCCAGCCAACTGCGGCGCCGTACCGGCTACAAGCAGGCTGTGCGTCACGCGGCTACCCGGGCCCAGCAAGCCCGTATCGGCCAGATCAGCCCGGTGCATCATCAAGCGTGGCGCCAGCGTGGTGAAACCGCGGCCGCGGTCGGGCTCGTAACTCAGGATTGCATCCACGCGCAGCTCGCGCTTGCCAACAGTGAGCGTATCGCCAGGCGCTGCGCCCAGTTCGGCGGCCAGCCGCGGGTCAATCCAGGCGGCGCCCTGTGGCGGGCCATGATCAACAGCCTCGTCGGCGCCGTAGGCTTGCTCGGCGATACGCAAATTGCCGCGCAGTGGATAGGCCGGATCGACCGCCTTGACGGCGGCCAGGGCAGATTGCTCACCATTCAGAATGACGCTGGGAAAGCGCACGGTGCGAGCGGTTTGCAGGCCTAGACCGGCTGCCGCGGTGTCGAGGGTTTCGGGGATGGCAGCGCGATCACGCAGGCGACGGTCGGCGCCGATGGCCTCGCCGGCTTGGGCGGTCATGGCCAGTTCGATGCGCGCGGCAAAAAACCCCACGGCGCTGGCAGCGGCCACGGCAACCACCATGGCGGCGCCCAAGAGCAGCAGCGGCGCAGGGAGCTTAGTCATCCAACAACTTCCCGGCGGCCATACGCACCGTGCGCCCGCAGCGTGCGGCCAGGCGCTCGTCGTGTGTGACCATCACCAACGTCGTGCCTTGTTCGGCATTCAACGCAAATAACAGGTCGGCCACGGCCTTGCCGGTGGTGGAATCGAGGTTGCCGGTGGGTTCGTCGGCAAACAACACGCGGGGTTGCGGCGCAAAGGCACGGGCAATGGCCACGCGTTGCTGCTCGCCGCCAGATAGTTGATTGGGCGTGTGCGTAGTGCGCGGGCCCAGGCCAACTGATTCCAAGGCGGCTTGCGCCCGTTTGCGCGCATCGCGTTGGCCGGCCAGCTCCAGTGGCAGCATGACGTTTTCAATGGCCGTGAGGCCGGGCAGTAACTGGAAGCTTTGGAACACAAAACCCACACGGCCGGCACGGGCACGGGCGCGGTCGTCCTCGTCAAGATCCGACAGCGCTTGGCCATCCAAGCAAACTTGCCCGCTGCTGGGTGCATCCAGCCCCGCGAGCAAGCCCAGCAAAGTGGATTTGCCCGCGCCGGATGCGCCGACAATCGCCAGCGACTCGCCGGCTGCAACACGGAGCGACACGTTGTCCAGAATGGTCAGCGCGGCTGCGCCACTACGAACCTGCTTGCTAAGATTCTTGGCAACGACCATGTCTGCAGCAGCACCATCTGCAGCGCTGGTGGTCTGACCCGCTAGATTGTCTGCCGCGTTCAAGTCCGTATCCATGCGATTCATCCTGTTCATTCTTGCCTTGGCGCTGCCCCTGGCGCCATCGTCGGCCTCGTCGCCAGTCCCGGCCAATGACGCCGCTGCAAGCATTTTGGTACTGGGCGACAGCCTTTCGGCCGCTTATGGCATTGCCAGCAGCGACGGCTGGGTGGCGCTGCTGGACCAACGATTGGGCCAGGCAGGCTATCCGCACACCGTGGCCAACGCCAGCATTTCCGGCGAAACCACTGGCGGCGGCCTGCGCCGTTTGCCCAAGCAACTGTCGCGCCATCAACCCGAACTCGTCATCATCGAACTGGGCGCAAATAACGGCCTACGCGGCCAGCCATTGGCCGCCATGCGCCGTGACCTGACCGAAATGGCCGATGCCGCCCAGGCTGCCGGCGCCAAGGTGCTGATACTGGGCATGCAGTTGCCACCCAACTATGGCTCCGCCTACACCGCGGAGTTCCATGACAGCTTTCGGCAGGTGGCCGCAGCCACAGGTTCGGCGTTGGTGCCATTTTTTTTGCAGCCCATCGCGCTGGACACAGCCATGTTCCAGGACGACGGCATCCACCCAACCGCCGCCGCGCAACCCGCACTACTTGACCACGTGTGGCCGGCCATCGAGGATTTGTTGGGCGAGCCTGTTGCGTCCGATGCGCCCGCCGCCGCGAACTAACTCGCACCCCGCTTCACGCCAAGAGACCACTTTATGAAACTGGCTATCGTCGGTTCCGGTATTGCCGGCCTGTCTAGCGCCTGGATGTTGCGCGACAAGCACGACATCACACTGTTCGAGCAAGATGCGCGGCTGGGCGGGCACACCAACACCGTGACGGTGGATAGCCCCGACGGCCCACAGCCGGTCGATACGGGCTTTATCGTTTACAACGCCCGCAACTACCCCAACCTGATCGCGCTGTTCGACCACATCGGCGTGGCCACACAGCCATCGTCGATGTCGTTCTCGGCATCAATTGCCGGCGGGCAGATCGAATGGGCGGGCAATGGCACAACCGGCCTGTTCGCGCAAAAGCGCAATGGCCTGCGGCCTAGCCACCACCGCATGATTTTCGAGATCTTGCGCTTCAACCGCGCCACCAAGGCCTTGCTGGATGCGCGCGAAGTGCCGCGCGTTTCGGTCGGTGATTACCTCGACCAAAACCGCTACGGCCATGCCTTCCGGGCCCGTTATTTGTTGCCGATGGCGGCCTGCATCTGGAGCTGCCCAACCGGCCAGATTCTCGACTTCCCGTTGATCAGCTTTCTGCGGTTCTTCCGCAACCATGGCCTGCTAGACCTCAAAGACCGGCCACAATGGCGCACCGTCACCGGCGGCAGCAGTAGCTACATCGAAAAGCTGACGGTGGGGCTGGAAGACAAAATCCACGCCGCAACGCCCGTGGTTTCGATCAGCCGCAACGACGACGGGGTTACCGTCACCACACAGGGCGGGCACGCTGCACAATTCGACGGCGTCGTGCTGGCCTGTCATAGCGACCAAGCGCTGGCCTTGCTCAACGACCCCAGCGCCGACGAGCGCGCCGTGTTGGGCGCCATCCCCTACGGCCCCAACCGCGCCGTGCTGCACACCGACACCGCGCTGATGCCACGCCGCAAGCGGGTGTGGTCGTCGTGGAATTATCTGGCTGATCGCGACACCGTGGATGATCAGGAAGTGTCGCTGAGCTACTGGATGAATCACCTGCAGTCCATCCCCGGCAAGACGCAGTATTTCGTCACCGTGAACCCCAAGCAGGAGCCGCGGCCAGAGACCATCCTCGCCGATATCCCGTACGACCATCCCGTGTTTTCGATGGCCGCAGTTGCCGCGCAAAAACAATTGCCCGGCATCCAGGGCCAGCGCAACACCTGGTTTTGCGGCGCTTGGGCCGGCTACGGCTTCCACGAAGATGGGCTGCGCTCGGCGGTTGATGTGGCCACCGCACTCGATTGCGCACCGCCGTGGACGCAACGCGAGACCACAAAAGCCGCATGAGCGCCGCCTCGCTGATCCATGCAAGCGTGATGCACCGGCGGCATATCGCGCCGTTGTATCGCTTTGTCTATCGCGGGTTTTATCTGCTGCTCGACATCGACCGTCTGGACGACGCCGCCGCGCAATCGCGCTGGCTGGTGTGCAACCGCCGCGGCCTGGTGGCCTTCAACAATGCCGACCACGGCCCCAAAGACGGCAAGCCCTTGCGGCCGTGGGCCGAAGCGCTGCTGGCCGAGCACGGCATTGCGCTGGACGGTGGCTGCATCCAAGTGCTGTGCATGCCGCGAATACTTGGGCATGCGTTCAATCCCATCAGCGTGTATTACTGCCACGGGCCGGATGGCGCCGTGCGCGGCGTTATCGCCGAGGTGCATAACACCTTTGGCGAGCAGCACAGTTATGTGCTGGCCGCCGGCGATGACGGCTTGAACGCCGATCACGTGATGACCAAGGCCAAACGCTTTCATGTGTCGCCGTTTCTGGATGTGGCGGGCGAATATCAGTTCCGGCTGAGTTCGCCACCGGCCGCAGCAGGCGAGCGCCTGCGCGTAGTCATCGACGAATTCCGCGATGGCGCACCAGTGATGACGGCCACCTTGGCCGGCGAGCGCAAGCCTTTGACCAGCGGCAGCCTGACACGCGCGCTGCTACGCTGGCCGTTGATCACACTGCAGGTGGTCTTCGGAATTCATTGGCAGGCACTGAAACTCTGGGTGCGCGGCGCGGGCTACCGGCCCAAGCCAGCGCCGCCACAAACGTCGAGCAGCTAGCAACGCTGGATCAAGTAAGGACTCACCATGGCGCGCGACGAGCGTTCGAAAACCGAAAACAATAAGCCGGATGTTGACCCTGTGACCTGGGGCGGCGCCCTGCCGGCCGAGGCCAACTTTGGTTGGTGGTCACCCAGCACAGCGATGATTCGCTGGATGCTGTCGGGTATCAAGATCGGCAGCCTGCAATTGCGCCTGCCCAACGGCGACACCCACCATTATCGCGGTGAGCAACCCGGCCCGCGCGGGCACATCGTGCTGCATAACCCGGCCATGCTGCGCAAAACGCTGGTCGGCGGCGCCATCGGCCTATCCGAAAGCTTCATGGACGGCGACTGGTCGTCGCCGACGCTGGCCGACACGCTGCGCGTGTTGATGGTCAACCAAGCGCACTACCGCGGCCTGTATGACCGCAACGTGCTCAGCAAGCTTGGGCAGCGCCGCCGCCACGCCAAGCGCCGCAACAGCAAAGATGGCAGCCGCAAGAACATCGAATACCACTATGACCTGGGTAACGATTTTTACAGCCGGTGGCTGGATCAGACCATGGCGTATTCATCGGCCATCTTCTCCGATTGGGATATGCCGCTGCTGGACGCACAAAATCTGAAGTTCGCCAAAATGCTGGGCCGGCTCGACCTGCGCGCCGAGCATCACCTGCTGGAAATCGGCAGTGGCTGGGGCGGCTTTGCGATTTACGCCGCCCAGCAGACGGGTTGCCGGGTGACGAGCATCACCTTGTCGAAAGAACAATTGGCCGAAGCCCAGCGCCGCGCGCAAGCCGCCGGCGTGGCCGACCGTGTGCAGTTCGAGCTGCGCGACTACCGCGACGTAGCCAAGCAGTACGACCGCGTCGTGTCCATCGAAATGTACGAAGCCGTTGGCGAGCAGTATTGGGACACCTACTTCGCCGCCATCGCCCGCGTGCTCAAGCCCGGCGGCGTGGCCGCCATCCAGGGCATTACGATTGGCGAGGACTACTTTGACGCCTACCGCGCCAAGGTCGATTTCATCCAGCGCTACATCTTCCCCGGCGGCATGCTGGCCAGCCCGACGGCGTTCAAAACCCGCGCCCAAGCCGCAGGCCTGACGCCCGACACGCCGGACTTCTACGGCAAGCACTACGCCGAGACCCTGCGCCGCTGGGATCAGGCCGTAGTCAAAGTGGCCGACGACATCGTCGCCAAGTTCGATCAACGCTTCCTGCGCATGTGGCGCTATTACTTGGCGTATTGCGAGTGCGGGTTTGAAGACGGGCGGATTGATCTGATGCACATCGCACTGCGTAAAGCCAACTAGACTGCGCGCCATGGGCGCAAAAAAACTTTCTCTTGGCACACTCGGCGCCTACGGCATGCTGGGCATGCCGCAGGCTGCCATGTTGTTGCCACTGGCAGTGTTCCTGCCGCCGTATTACGCCCAACTGCCTGCATTGAGCACTGGCCTGGTCGGCGCCGTGTTGTTCGGTGCACGGCTGTGGGACTTGGTTACCGATCTCGGTGTCGGCTGGGCGTCGGACCGCACCCGCACCCGCTTCGGCCGGCGCCGGCCTTGGATTGTGGGCGGCGCGCCGTTGTTGTTGCTGGGCGCATGGGCCTTGTTCCTGCCGCCCGAAACGGCCACTGCCGGCTACTTGCTGGGCTGGTCGCTGGTGGCCTACTTGGGCTGGTCGATGTTGGCCTTGCCCTACCAAACCTGGGGCGCCGAACTCACGCCGGATTATCACGAGCGCTCACGGGTGACCGCCGCTCGCGAGCTGTTTGCGGTGATTGGCACGCTGGTGGCCATCTTGCTACCCAACGTCGTCATCCAACAAGGCGGCGACACCGGCGACGGCTTGAGCGCACTGTTCTGGTTTTTAGCGGCAGCGACGCCTTTGACCTTGCTGATCTTGTTGCTGGGCGTGCCCGAACCCAAGGCACCGGAGAAAGCCAGCCTGAACCTGCGCGAGGGCTTGGTGCTGCTGCGCGAAAACAAGCCCTTTCGCCGCTTGCTGCTGGCGTACCTCTTCAACGGCGCGGCCAACGGCATCCCGGCCACGCTGTTCCTGTTCTTCGTCAATCACCGCTTGGGCGCTGATGACCAACAGGCGGGCATTGCCTTGGTGGTTTATTTCCTCTCGGCAGTGGTTGGTTTGCCGCTGTGGATGTGGATAGGCCGCCGCTGGAGCAAACACCGCTTGTGGTGTGCATCCATGTTGTGGGTGGCATTCGTGTTCGCCGGCGTGTTGTTCCTCCGCGAGGGCGACTTCTTGGGCTATCTGGTCGTTTGCGTATTGGGTGGTGGGTCGCTGGGTATCGACATGGCCATCCCGGCGTCCATGCAGGCTGATGTAATCGACGAAGACACTGCCGCGGGCGGTGGTGGCCGTGCCGGGCTGTACTTTGGCCTGTGGGGTTTGGCCACCAAGCTGTCACTGGCCATCGCCGTGGGCTTTACCTTTGTGGCGCTGGACCTGTTCGGCTTTGATGCAAAAGCCGACAACGACGCCACGGCGTTGTGGGCGCTGAGCATCCTGTACGGCGGCATCCCGGTGCTGATCAAGATTGCCGTCGTGCCTTGGGTGTGGAACTTCCCGCTGGACCGCCGCCGCCACGCCGACTTGCAGCGTCAGTTGTCCGACTGATCCGATTCGAACTGATCTTTCAGCTTGGCCTGCATGCCTTGCTTGCCCAACTTGCCGCCGTTTGCCCGGTTGTCGGCATCCAGTGTAGCCATGCGGTCGTGTCTGGCGGGGATGATGCGGGCGATTTGCGGGAACAAGCGCAGGACGTGAAAGCCAATGGCACGTAAGGCATGCCAGACAATGCTGCGGCGCTTCACATCGTCGCGCGTGATCTGCCGGCCGTCTTCGTCGAGCAGGCGTTTGATGCGGCTGCGCAGGTCTTTGGCGAAGGATTCATCGCGCACAAACAAATTGGCTTCCAGGTTCAGCGACAGGCTGAACGGATCAAGGTTGCTACTGCCCACCGTCGCCCACGCATCGTCCATCACGGCGACTTTGGCGTGCACAGGGCGCGCCATGTACTCCCAGATCTCGATGCCATCGCGCAGCAGCCGATCGTATAGCGTTGAGCCGGCAAACTTGACGTAGTCCTTGTCGGGCTCGCCCTGCAGGATCAACCGCACGCGCACGCCGCGTTTGGCGGCGCGGCGCATGTCGCGCAGGAACCCGAAACCGGGAAAAAAGTAGGCGTTGAACAGCGTGATGTCGTGCTCGGCGCGTCGCAGGCCCAGGCGGTACATGGTTTCGATGGCGCGCTTGCGGTGGTGGTTGTCGCGCGCGACAAACAAGGCCTGCGCGTCACTGCCGGGGTTGCGCCAATTGTCGGGCAGGCCACGCCGCCACACGCCTTGCATGCGGCGCCCACGCATCGGCTCGCCAATCGACTGTTTACAAAACCGATGGATGTCATCGACCACCGGGCCCACCACGCGCACAGCAAAGTCGTGTTTGGATTTTGGCCCGGTCTCGCGCAGGTGCATGCGCGAAAAATTGATACCGCCGATGAAGGCCACCTGCTCATCAACCACCAACAGCTTGCGATGCAGGCGGTGGATCATGTTTGGCTGGCGCCCCATCACGCGCGGGATGGGGCCATACACATGCAGCCGCACACCGGCGTCGGTGAGCGTGCGTATGAACGGCGCATCCAGTTCGCCCGAGCCATAGCCATCAACCGTGGCATCAACCTGCACGCCGCGGCTAGCGGCATCGACCAGCGCGGCCTGGAGCTCTTGGCCCACGTGGTCGTCAAACCAGATGAAGGTTTCGAGGATGATCTCGCGTTTGGCCTCGCGGATCGCCTCGAATACGGCGGGAAAGAACTCTTCTCCGCACTCCAGCAATTCCAGCGTGTTGCCGGACGTCCACTGGCGCTTATCCATGCGTCAGTTCAACTTGTAACGGCGCGTGGTCGGACAAGGCCGTCCATGGCCTACCACCCAGCACCTGCGGGTTGGCGGTTTGCACACCACGTGCGTAGAGCCGGTCCAGCCGCAGCACCGGGAAGCGCACCGGAAAGCTACGCGCTGCCTTGCCGTCACGTGCCACGAACACATCGTGCATGCCAACGGTGTCGCGCAGATGATCATGCGCCCATTGCCGCCAGTCATTGAAGTCGCCGCCCAAAACCACCGGCGCGTCGGCCGGCACCAAGGTGTTGATGCGCTCGGCAATGGCGCGCACCTGGCGCCGGCGGTCGCGCTCGAACAGGCTGAGGTGCGTGCAAAGCACATGCAGTGGCTGTGGCCAGCCAGGCACATTGAGAATACTGTGCAGGGCACCACGGTCTTCGTGCCTGTTGGTCGGCAAGGTGAAGTTGGCGTGCTCAGCAATCGGGTAACGGCTCAGTAGCGCATTGCCGTGATGCCCAGCCGGATAGATGGCGTTTTTGCCATAGGCAAAATCCTGCCAAACCGTGTCAGCCAAGAATTCGTACTGACCGGTCTCGGGCCAATGCTCCCAGCGCGTTGAGTGCTCTTGATGTTCGCCCAACACCTCCTGCAGCAGCACGATGTCGGCGCCACTTTCGCGGATGGCGTCACGCAATTCATGCAGCACGAAGCGTCGGCCCAAGGCCGAAAAACCCTTGTGCATGTTGAGCGTCAAAACACGCAGTGCTTTAGTCATTGGCACCCTGCTCGATGGTTTGCTTGTAGGCCGCAAGCCGTCGTTTCAACCACCAAGCCAGCAGCAGAACGGCTGCGATCACCACGCCCAGAACGGCCCAGCTTGTCGGTGTGGGGTTCTCCAGCACGGCCCGCAGTTGAAACCCGACCGCCGCGATAAACACCAGACTGGGCAAAATACCCAGCGCCGTGCCCAGCGTATAAACCCACAAGCGAATACCGCTGGCGCCGAGCACCAAATTAGCAACCGAGTACGGCGCCACCGGCAGATTGCGCAGCAGGATCAGCCCCGGCAAGCCGCTTTGGCGAACCAGCGCCAGCGGTTTGTTCAGGGCTTTGATGTCTAGCTGCTCAAGTGGCTTGCGGCCCAGCACACGACCAATGGCAAACAGCACGACAGCGCCGAGCACACTGCCATACAAGCCGGCGTC
>JAAFAL010000087.1 GCA_018222345.1 bacterium | reverse complement strand
GATTAATACAGCGCACACTGGGCGGGCCGACTGAGTGGCCTGAAACATCGAGTCGAGAACAAGGAGTAGGGCTGTGGCCTCACCAGAAGAACAACTACGCACCATGATTGCGAACCTGCCGGATAAAACCGGCAACAACCTGGACGACTGGATCAAGCTGCTGGGCGCCAGCGGTTTGGACAAACATGGCGACTTGGTCAAACACCTGAAAGCCGACCACGGCATGAGCCACGGCTTTGCCAACACCGTGGTGCATTGCTATCGCGACCCGTCGAAAATACCCAGTGGTGATGCGTCGGCAGCCGCTGGCGGTGGCGGCGCGCCTAGCGACCCGGTGGCCGACCAGTACGCCGGCGCCAAGGCTGATCTGAAACCGATTTACGACAAGCTCGTGGCCGTTGTCGAAGGCTTCGGCGACGATGTGGAACTGGCGCCGAAGAAAGCCTATGTCAGCCTGCGCCGCAGCAAGCAGTTCGGCATCATCCAGCCGTCCACCAAGACGCGTGTTGATGTCGGGCTGAACATGAAGGGTGTCGCGCCCAACCAGCGTTTGGAGGCATCCGGCAGCTTCAACGCCATGGTCAGCCATCGCGTGCGGCTGGCTAGCGCTGAAGAGGTTGACGCTGAACTGATCGGCTGGCTTGAACAAGCCTACAAGGGAGCCTGAAATGAGCGACCAAACTGAATCCGGCGTGTTTCGCGTCACCATCAACGCACCTATCGACAAAGTCTGGGCCGAACTCACCCGCACCGACATGTTGTTGCCGTTCTTCTTCAACACCAAGTGCGTGACGCGGCCCGAGGGTATGGGCGAGGGCGCGCCGATCCGCATGCGCAGCAAGGACGACAAATACACCGGCGTGGTCGGCGAGGTGCTGACCTGGGACCCGCCCAATTGCTACGCCCACAGCTTCAAGTTCACCAATTTTGACGACCCGGAAGCCAGGGTCGTACATGAACTCAAGGCGCTGGACGCCAACACCACCGAATACACGCTGACCAACGAGAACGTGGCGGTAGGCACCAAGACGGCCAAGCAAATGCAGGCTGGCGGCAAGTTCATCACCGAGAACCTCAAGGCACTGGTTGAAACCGGCAAGCCGACGGCCATGGGGCGCTTTGCGCTATTCATGATGGGCTTGTTTGCGCCGCTGACGCCGGCCAAGTGCAAAACCGAGCACTGGCCATTATGAGGGCGCCGTTGTTACTGGCGCTTTGCGCGCTGACCTTGGCCGCATGCGCCCACGCCCCACGCGCTGCGGATAACGCCCCGGCCGAAATCGCCGCGCAGCTAGATCGGTTTTTGGCGGGCGTGTCTGCCGGTGACAGCAGCGTGCACGACTGGTGGTGGTCCGACGCGTTGGTCTATACCAGCTCCAACGGCACGCGCTTTGGCAAGGCGACCATACTGAAAGGCGCCGCGCAGCCGTCTCAGCCTGACGCACCGGAGGTGACCTATACGGCCGAAGGTGTGCAGGTCACGGCTTATGGCGACATTGCAACTCTGGCGTTCAGATTGGTTGCCATGACCGACGGTAACCGCAGCGAATATCTGAACAGCGCTACGCTGCGGCGCGAGGCTGGGCAGTGGCGCGTGGTGCAGTGGCAGGCAACCAAAGTGCCCGAGGCGACGTTGGACGACTAGTCCAGCGCGGCGATCTTTGCGCGCTGCTCGCTGAGTTCCTTGAGTGCCGATTCAAAGCCTACCAGGCGTTGTTGCTCCTGCTTGACCACTTCTTCCGGCGCGCGCTCGACAAAGTTCTGGTTGCCCAGCTTGCCACGGGCCTTTTTGAGGTCACCCTCGGTTTGGGCAATTTGCTTGTCCAACCGTGCCAGTTCGGCATCTTTGTCGATCAGGCCGGCCATGGGTACCAGGATGCGCATACCGCCGAGCAGGGCCATGGCGCATTCGGGCGCATCGTCGGCATCTGTGAGCACTGCAATTGACTCGGTGCGCGCCAAAAACTTCAGCACGGCCTCAAGCCGAACCACGCGCTCGCGGTCTTCGTCGCTGGCGTGCTCCAGCAGCACCGGTAGCGGCTTGCTTGGCGCGATATCCATTTCGCCACGGATACGACGGATGCCTAGGATGAAACCCTTCAGCCAGGCAATGTCAGCCTCGGCAATCGTGTCGCGCTTGGTGCTTTGCGGTTGCGGCCATGGCGCCAGCGAGATGGACTCGCCCTCGGCGGCCGCCAGTATGCAAACCTTTTGCCAGATTTCCTCGGTGATGAACGGCATCATCGGGTGTGCGAGGCGCAGGATGGCCTCGAGCACGCGCACTAGTGTGCGCCGGGTTCCGCGTTTCTCGGCGTCGCTGGTGTCACCTTGCAGTGCCGGCTTGGACAACTCCAGGTACCAGTCGCAGTATTCGTTCCAGATGAATTCGTACAGCGCCTGCGCCGCGAGGTCGAAGCGGTAAGCGTCCAACTGCTTGGCGACCTCGGCTTCTACATCTTGCAGCGCCGAGATGATCCAGCGGTCGGCGGCCGACAGTTCGACTTCGGCGTCGGCTTTCAAACCCGTGTCCTGGCCGTCGCAATTCATCAACACATAGCGGCTGGCATTCCACAACTTGTTGCAAAAGTTGCGGTAGCCGGCCACGCGCGCCATGTCGAAACGGATGTCGCGGCCGGTGGAGGCCAACGCGGCGTAAGTAAAACGCACGGCGTCGGTGCCGAAGGCGGGGATGCCCTCGGGGAAGTCCTTGCGCGTGGCTTTTTCGATCTTTTCGGCTTTTTGCGGCTGCATCATGCCGCTGGTGCGCTTGGCCACCAGGTCTTCCAGGCCGATGCCGTCGATCAGATCAACCGGGTCGATGACATTGCCTTTGGACTTGCTTTGCTTTTGCCCCTCGGCGTCACGGATCAGGCCAGTGATATACACGTCGCGGAAAGGCACATCGCCAGCGAACTTGAGCCCGAACATGATCATCCGGGCGACCCAGAAAAAGATAATGTCGAAACCCGTCACCAACACATTGGTGGGGTAGAAGTGATCCATCTCGGGCGTCTTGTCCGGCCAGCCCAGGGTGGAGAACGGCCACAGCGCGGATGAGAACCAAGTGTCGAGCACGTCGTCGTCCTGGCGCAGCTTCGGCGTCACGCCATCGGCATCAGCCTGCGGGTTGGCTTTGGCCCAGGCGGCGCGGGCCTCGGTTTCGTCGCGGCCGACCCAAATGCCGCCATCTTCGTCGTACCACGCCGGGATGCGGTGTCCCCACCAAAGCTGGCGGCTGATGCACCAGTCCTGGATGTTGCGCATCCATTGGAAGTAGGTGTTCTTCCAGTTGTCGGGCACAAAGCGGATGTCACCGTTTTCGACGGCCTCGATTGCAGGCCCTGCCAGCGGCCCGGTTTTCACAAACCACTGGTCGGTCAGGTAAGGCTCCAGCACTTGGCCGGTGCGGTCGCCGCGCGGCACCATCAACTTGTGGTCGTCGATGCGCTCAAGCAGGTCGGCAGCCTCGAGGTCAGCGACAATTTGCTTGCGGGCGGCGAAGCGCTCCATGCCGCGGTAGGCTTCTGGCGCGTCGTCATTAATGTTGGCGTCGTCGTCAAAAATGTTCAGCAGCGGCAAGTCGTGGCGCTGACCAACCTCATAGTCATTAAAGTCGTGCGCCGGGGTGATCTTTACGCAGCCAGTACCGAACTCGGGATCGACATACTCGTCAGCGATCACCGGGATTTCGCGATCGCACAGCGGTAACTGTACGGTCTTGCCAATCAGGTCTTGGTAGCGCTCATCATCAGGATGTACGGCAATTGCAGCGTCACCCAGCATGGTTTCGGGGCGCGTCGTGGCCACGATGACATGGCCATTGCCGTCGGTGCGCGGGTAGCGCAGGTGCCACAAGTGGCCGTTCTCTTCCTCGGACTCAACCTCCAGGTCACTCACCGCAGTCTTGAGCACCGGATCCCAGTTGACCAGCCGCTTGCCGCGGTAAATCAAGCCTTCTTCGTACAGGCGCACGAAGGTTTCAGTGACGGCCTTGGACAGCCCAGTGTCCATGGTGAAGCGCTCGCGCTTCCAGTCCACGCTGCTGCCCATGCGGCGCATCTGGCGCGTAATATTGCCGCCGGACTCGGATTTCCAGTCCCAGATCTTTTCGATGAACTTGTCGCGGCCCAGGTCATGGCGCGACTCACCCTTGGCCGCCAACTGCCGTTCCACCACCATTTGGGTGGCGATGCCGGCGTGGTCGGTGCCCGGTTGCCACAAGGTGTTTGCGCCCTTCATGCGGTTGTACCGCGTCAGCGCATCCATGATGGTGTGCTGAAATGCGTGGCCCATGTGCAGGCTGCCGGTTACATTCGGCGGCGGGATGACGATGGCGTAGTTGTCAGCGTCTTGCTCGACTTTGCTGTCGAAATAGCCGGCGCGCTCCCAGCGCTCGTACCAGCGTGTTTCGATCTTGACGGGGTCGTAGGTTTTGTCCATGGAGGCAAATACTTGCAATACGTCATTCCCGCGGAAGCGGGAATCTAGCCGGCGAATCGTCGTGCCAGCGCGTCGGGGCTAGGTTCCTGCTTTCGCAGGAACGACGAGGATGTATGGCTAACGAATCTTGTGTGTTTTCAGCGGGTAACCGCGGTCACGGTAAAAGGCGTAGCGTTGGCGTGCGAGCGCCTTGTGGTCTTCACTACCGCCGATCACCTCGACCACGCGATCAAAGCGCGAGAAGCATAGCGGAACCTCTGCGGCGAAGTTGAGCAACACCTCATTAAAGCGCTCCGGCGGGTCTGTCTCGCCAATCAACAGCGGCTCGCCATCGTCGGTTCTGCCATGCGGCAAAAAACTGCCGGGGTCGGTTTCCCACAGCGCCGTGTCCAGTTGCTCGGCATGGCCCGCGTCGCGGGCATACAAATACCCGGTTTGCTTGGCGTCGAGCAGTTTTTTGCATAGCTGTGCGGTGAACGCTTCTGGCGAGCCGGTTTCGAGAATGTAGAAGGTGACTTCGGTCATGCAAAAAGTCAGGCCGGCGCTGCTGATGCGGCACCGGCCTGATTGTTAGCTGAGGCGCCTCAACTGTCTCGCTTGGCAATCTTGTCCAGCAGATACTGCACCAACAGCCCAACTGGCCGACCAGTGGCGCCTTTGTTGCCGCCCGACTGCCAAGCTGTGCCGGCGACATCGAGATGCGCCCACTTTTGCTTGCGGGTGAAACGGTGCAGGAAGCTGGCAGCGGTGATTGAACCTGCCGTTGGGCCTCCGATATTGGCCACATCGGCAAACGGGCTTTTGAGCAGGTCTTGGTACTCCTCCCACAAGGGCATTTCCCAGGCGCGGTCGCCGATTTCATCGCCGGCATTGCTGAGCGCGCGCGCCAGGGGCGAGCTGTTCGAGAACAGGCCGCTGGCTGGGGCACCCAATGCGACGACACAGGCACCTGTCAAAGTGGCCATATCGACGACCACATCGGCATCGTAGTTCTCGCCCACCCAAGTCAATGCATCGCACAGGATCAGCCGGCCTTCGGCATCGGTGTTGAGCACTTCAATGGTGATGCCCGACATGCTGGTGACAATGTCGCCCGGCTTGTTCGCAGCGCCGTCGGGCAGGTTTTCACTGCTCGGCACGACGCCGACAAGGTTGATCGGCAGGTCAAGCTCGGCCGCTGCACGCATGGCGCCGAATACCGAGGCGCCGCCGCACATGTCGTACTTCATCTCGTCCATTTTCGCGGATGCCTTGATGCTGATGCCGCCGGCGTCAAAGGTCAGACCCTTGCCGACAAACACGGTGGGCTTTTCACCTTTCGGCCCATTCATGAATTCCATGACGATGAGCTTGGCCGGTTCGCGGCTGCCGCGCGACACCGACAGCAGGGCGCCCATGCCCAGCTTTTCCATCTCGGCTTCTTCCAGCACGCGGGTCTTGAGTTTCGGGAACTGCGTAGCCAGGCCGCCGGCCTCGCCAGCCAGGAACGTGGGCGTGCAAATGTTGCCAGGCAGGTCGCCCAGGCGCCGCGCAAATGCCACGCCCTGGGCGATACCCAGGGCTTCATCCAGCCCTTTTTCGCCGGCTGGCAGGTCGCTGCGGCGCGGCACATCGAAGGTAATGCGCTCGATGCTGGGTGGTTCGGCATTGGCTTGCGCGTTTTTGCCGCGGCATTCGGTGAAGTTGTACAGCACGGCCTCGGTGGCCAGTGTTGCCTGCTTAACCTTCCAGCCATGGCTGCGGCCGCGCACGTTGAGTTCGCTCAAGTAGCAGACCGCATCTTTGCCGCCGATGGCTTTCAGCGCCTTGGCTGTGGCAGTTGCCGCCTTGCGATAGGCGCGCTCGTCAAAGTCGCGTTCCTTGCCGCAGCCCACCAGCATGATGCGGTCGGCGAAAACATTGGGCAGGTTGTGCAGCACCAAGGTGGTGCCCAGCTTGCCGTCCATGTCGCCGCGGCGCATGACGCTGCCGATGGCGCCGCCGGTGGTGTGGTCAACAATGCCGGCGGCATCGCTGGTTTTGCGGCGGTCGAAAATACCAACCACGACGCAGCCGACGCGTTGTTTTTCGGGGCTGCCGCTTTTGACGAAGTATTCCATGAGTCATCCTGTTTGAACTATGATGGCCCGCCGCCCCGGGGCACCCCCATGCCCCTGAATCGACTGACCTGCTTCCTTGTTATTTCGGCATAGCGCGATGAATCTTCCTGGCGAGCAACTCAAATTTGCTGCTGCGCACGCAGGTTGCCACCGGCCGGCTGCCGAACACCGGCATTCTAACGCTTTAAGCAAAAAAGTCACGCGGACGGCAATTAATTCAAATTTGTTGTCGTATTTGCCATGCTGAGCATGCGCCCCAGCGTGTTAGACCGGTACTTGTTTCGGGAAGCCGGGCTAACATGGCTGGCGGTGACAATTGTTCTGCTGGCGATCATGTTATCGACCCGGTTCGCGCGGTTTCTGGGCATGGCGGCTGCAGGGGTCTTGCCGCAAGACTTGCTGCTGAAAATCGTTGCACTATCCAGTATTCAGTACTTGGTCATTCTGATTCCAGTGTCGCTGTTGATGGCCATCATGTTGGCACTGGGGCGCTTGTATAAAGACAGCGAGATGGCCGCTATCGCCGCCTGTGGCGTGCGCCTGCGAGCCTTGTACCGGCCATTTATCCGCCTGGCCATCGCGCTGGCAGCAATTACTGCAATTCTGAGTTTTAGCGCGTCGCCATGGGCCGGCCGAACCGCCGATTTTCTGATCAAGCAATCGCAGCAGCAATTGGCCTTGTCGGCGTTCGAGGCCGGGCAGTTCAAAACCATCCCTGGAGTGCCTGCGGTTTTTTATGTCGGCGAAATTTATCCCGAGGAGGGCGTTTTGGAAGACGTCTTCATTCGTACCTATGGCGAGCAGCGCCCGGGCATTGTCACCGCGGCCAAAGGCATCGAAACAATCAACGGCGGCACCGGCGAGCGCAGCATCAACCTGATTGACGGCCACCGCTACGAAGGCCAGGCCGGCCATGCTGAATTCCGTGTGCTCAGCTTTGCCGAGCAAGGCATACGTGTGGCGCCGCCGCCATTCATTTATGAGGCTAGCAAGCGCAAAGTGGCCTCGACATTGGCTTTGCTGGCGTCAGACAGCCTTGAAGACGCTGCCGAACTGCAATGGCGGGCCTCGGCACCGCTGTCGGTGCTGCTGCTGGCCTTGCTCGCGGTGCCCTTGGCGCACACCACACCGCGGCAAGGACGCTACGCCAAGTTGATTCTCGGCATCGTCGCTTATGTGTTCTACGCCAACTTGTTGGGCGTGGCACAAGCCTGGGTAGGCAAGGGCCAATTGCCATTGTGGCTGGGCTTGTGGTGGGTGCACGCCGGCGTGCTGTTGCTGGCGGTTTGGTTGTACTTGCGACGTGATGGCCGCGTGGCGTTTCGCCGTCGGCCAGTAGCGGTGCCGGCATGATTGATCGCTACTTGCGGCGCGCGGTATTCGCGCTGATTGCGGTTGTCGGCCTCGCGCTGTTCGCCATCAGCAGTTTTGTCACCCTGGTGACCGAGCTTGAAGACTTGGGCAAAGGCACTTACGGGCTGCTGCAAATTTTGCGCTACGTCGGCTTGTCGGCGCCTGAGACCGTGTATCAAATCTTCCCCATCATCGCGCTGCTGGGCACGCTGATGGGTTTGGGTGCGCTGGCATCCAGCCACGAACTCACCGCCATCCGTGCGGCGGGCGTGTCGATTGGGCGCATTGCATGGGGCGTGGCAAAAGCCGGGGTTGTGGTCGGCGCGCTGGCATTTGCAGTCGGGGAGTTTTTGCTGCCGATGACGGTGCCTGCCGCCGACCAGGGCCGCGCCGAGGCGCGCTATGGCGACATGGCTAGCAACAGCGCGTCCGGCGTATGGCTGCGTGACGGTCAGCGCTTTGTGCACATTGCCCAGCTCGGCAGTGCCAGCGAAATCGAAGGCCTGGAGTTGTTCGAAATTGACGACGAGGGCCGGCTGCAAAGCACGACCCGCGCCGCCACAGGGCGGTATTCGGGTGACGGCTGGACCTTCGAGGATATCCAGCGCACCCAGTTTGGCCCCGGTGGCACGCGTGTGCAGCGCGAAGCTTCGGCCTCGCTGGCCAATGAACTGTCGGAGCGCTTCGCGCCAGACGTGTTGCGCCTGTTTGTATTGGAGGCCGACGCCTTGTCAGCCCGCGGCTTGTGGCGTTATGTGGAATATCTGAACGCCAATTCGCTGGACAGTGAGCGCCATGCGTTGGCGTTTTGGCGCAAGGTGTCGGTGCCGGTGACGGTGCTGGTGATGATGCTGGTGGCGGTGCCGTTCGTGATCGGCTCCAACCGCCAGGCCGGCGCCGGCCAGCGCCTGTTTGTTGGTGTGATGGTGGGTGTGGGCTTTTACATGGTCAATGAAGTCACCGCCAGCACCGGATTGTTGTACGGCTTGAGCCCGGCCTTGAGCGCGTTCTTGCCGACCGCAGCGGTGGCTTTGATTGTGGCGCTGCGGCTGCGGACAATGCGCTGATCATTCGCGTCAGCAAACCATTGCGGTACGATTCCGCTCCAAAATTTCCTACCTGTCCAGAATCACCATGAGCAAAAAGGCCCCGAACGCCCGTAGCAGCGCCATCACCCAAGGTGTGGCACGCACGCCCAACCGCGCCATGATGCGCGCCATGGGCTATCAGGACGCCGACTTCGACAAGCCCATCGTCGGTATTGCCAACGGCCATTCGACGATTACGCCCTGCAACATGGGCCTCGGCGCGCTGGCCGATGTAGCCGACAAGCAATTGCGCGGCGACGGCGCCATGCCACAGATGTTCGGCACCATTACGGTGTCGGACGGCATCAGCATGGGCACGCCGGGCATGAAGTACTCGCTGGTGTCGCGTGAGGTGATTGCTGATTCCATCGAGACCGCCTGCCAGGCCGAATCCATGGACGGCGTACTGGCAATCGGCGGCTGCGACAAGAACATGCCCGGCGCCATGATCGCCATTGCGCGCATGAATATCCCCGCCGTGTTCGTTTATGGCGGCACCATTCGCCCGGGCCATCACGACGGCGAAGACCTCACCGTGGTGTCGGCCTTCGAGGCCGTGGGGCAATTCTCGGCCGGCAATATTGGCGAAGACGCGCTCATGGCGGTGGAGCGTAAAGCCTGCCCGGGCGCGGGTTCCTGCGGCGGCATGTTTACCGCCAACACCATGTCCAGCATCTTCGAAGTGATGGGCATGAGCCTGCCGTATTCATCGACCATGGCAGCCGAGGACGCAGAAAAAGCTGAATCTACGGCGGCGTCGGCAACGGCGCTGGTCAACGCCATCAATGAACAAATCCTGCCGCGGCAAATACTCACGCGCGAAGCCTTCGAAAACGCCATTGCAGTGACCATGGCCGTTGGCGGCTCGACCAACGCGGTGCTGCATCTGCTGGCCATTGCGCATGCCGCGCAGGTGGAGCTGACGCTGGACGACTTTGAGACCATCCGCGCACGCACGCCGGTGATTTGCGACCTCAAACCTTCGGGCAAATACGTCACTGTTGACCTGCACCGCGCTGGTGGCATCCCGCAAGTGATGAAGCTGTTGCTCGACGCCGGCCTGTTGCACGGCGACTGCGTCACCGTGTCCGGCCAGACCATCGCCGAGGTCGTCGCCGACGTGCCGTCCGAACCGCCCGCCGGGCAGGACGTGATCCGGCCTATCGGCAACCCCATCTACGCCGAGGGCCATTTGGCGGTGCTCAAGGGCAACCTTGCAGAGGAGGGCGCAGTCGCCAAGATCAGCGGCGTCAAGCAGCCGAGCATGACCGGCCCGGCCCGCGTGTATGACTCGGAAGAAGCCGCGATGACGGCGATTCTTGACCACACCGTCCAGGCCGGCGATGTGGTGGTGATTCGCAACGAGGGCCCGCGCGGCGGGCCGGGCATGCGCGAAATGTTGTCGCCGACCTCGGCGATTGTTGGCCGCGGTTTGGGCGACAAAGTTGGCTTGATCACCGACGGCCGGTTTTCTGGTGGCACCTACGGCTTGGTCGTCGGCCACGTGGCGCCCGAGGCCGCACGCGGCGGCGCTATCGGCCTCGTACGCGACGGCGACAGCATCACTATTGATGCGCCTGCCCGCTCGCTGCACTTGCACGTGTCAGACGAAGAACTGGCCCACCGTCGCGAGCAATGGCAAGCACCCGACATCACCACGCGCGGCGTGCTGGGCAAGTTCGCCAAGTTGGTGTCGTCGGCCAGCCGCGGTGCGGTGACCGACCGCTAGGTTTTACTGCCGGGCGTTCAGCCCGAAGAACGACCGGGCCGTAGCAGTGGTATGTGCTGCGGTTTGTTCGAATGACTCACCGCGTGCTGCCGCTACGGCGTCGCGCACGTAGGGCAGGTTGGCTGGTTCATTCCGCTTGGTTTTAGGCTTGGGCTCTATCGTCCGGGGCATCAAGTACGGCGCATCGGTTTCAAGCATCAATCTGTCGTCGGGGATGTCCGCCACCGATTCGATCAGGGTCTGGCCGCGGCGCTCGTCGCAAATCCAGCCGGTAACTCCAATGTGGCAATCCAGTTCCAGGTAGTCAGCCAGCGCCTCGCGCGTGTCGGTGAAGCAATGAACGACACAGGCGCGCAGCTGCGGCCGGTGCTCACGCAGGATGGCAACAAAGTCATCATGGGCGTCGCGCTGGTGCAAAAACACCGGCAGCGCGTAGTCGATGGCGATCTCCAGTTGCGCGCATAGCGCTGTGCGCTGCGCGTCGCGCGGCGACAAGTCGCGGTAGTAGTCCAAGCCGCACTCGCCCACGGCGACAAGCAAATCGGCTTCTGCAAGGGTGTCGATCTGCTCGCGAAGCGGGTTATTCCACTCCGTAGCATGGTGGGGGTGCAGGCCTGCAGTAGCGCTCAGCAACTCTGGGTGTTCCAGCACCAAGTCCTGCGCGCGCGCATTGCTGGCCCACGACGAGCCTGTCACAACGATGTGCTCGATACCGACCTTACGGGCGCGATCAAGCACCGCGTCCAGGTCTTCAGCAAAACTGTCGTCCGCCAGGTTGGCGCCAATATCAATCATGTTGAGCCTTGCAAAATCTTTCGGCTAAAAACAACAACGGCCCGCATTGGCGGGCCGTTGTTTCGAAATGCAGTTGATTATCAACCGCCCGGCAGGCCCGGGATCGGGATCGGCAGGGGCAGGCCGGGCAACTCAGGCACGCCAGGAATCTCCGGCACGCCATCGGGCAGACCACCATCATCGCCGCCATCATCACCACCACCGGTTTCAGCGGCAGGGCGTGGTGTTTCGTCGCCGTCCAGCGCATCAGCACCCAAGATGCCAACGCCGGCGAGGCCGACAGCCAACAGGCCGTAGTCGATGACGCTGTAGCCGCTGAAGGTGCCGCCTGCATTCAGGCGGTAGTGCGTACGCAGGATGTTGACGCCGCCAACTTCAAGCGCGCCCAAGCCCAATGGTGCGAATTGATTGCCGGTGAATTCCATGCGCAGCAGTTCAGGGCGCGCATCGGTTTCGTAGCCGTGAGCCACGTCGAACTGGAAGCCGTAGCGCAGTTTTTGCACCAACGGTAGCGACTGGGCCTGACCACCGCCAAAGCCCAATTGCATGTACATCATGGCTTCCGGGCTGCGCTCGCCAACGCCGCCGGCGGTTGCGCTGGTGCAAGTTGCGAGCCCAATCAGGGCCGCTGCTAAAGTGGAACGCCGCATGTAGCTGTCTCCCTCGTTATGACGGTGTTGTCAGTATTAAAC
>JAAFAL010000005.1 GCA_018222345.1 bacterium | reverse complement strand
CGCTTGTTCAATGCCCTGCGCGCTGACGCCAGCCGACGCCTACAGCAAGACACCGGGAAGCTGGTGGGCACAACGATGAGTGGCTTGCAAAGTATCGAAACCCTCAAGGCCTCAGGCGGTGAAGCGGATTACTACACAAAGTGGATCGGCAACTTTGGCAAAGTCATCAATGCTGAACAACGCTTGGGGTTGACAGACCGCGTGTTGGGCATCTTTCCGAAACTCACGGAAAGTATCAACGTGACTGCGGTGTTGGTGGTTGGCAGCTTGCGCGTGATGGACGGCAACATGTCCATGGGAACAGTCATCGCCTTCTACTACCTGCTAGCAAATTTCTTGGCGCCGGTTGCGCGGTTCGTGCAGGTCGGTTCAATGTTGCAAACTGCGGAGGCCGACCTGTCGCGCATCGACGATGTCATGCGCTACACGCCTCAACGCGGCTTGGGCATGAATGAGGCGGCATTAACCGACGAGCAGGAAAGTAACGTCCTGTCATCCACAGTGGCCCCAAGCAGTAAGCTTTCTGGCGCAGTCGAGGTTCGCGGCCTTAGCTTTGGCTACTACAGCCTCGGCAGGCCGCTGATCAAAGAGCTTGATTTGTCGTTGGAGCCCGGTTCCCGCACGGCATTGGTGGGCGGGTCGGGCAGTGGTAAGTCAACCATCGCAAAACTCGTTTGCAATCTGCATCAGCCTTGGTCTGGCGATATCTTGTTTGACGGTCAACCGCGAACGAATATCGCACGCGATATGCTTTCGCGGTCCTTGGCGCTGGTTGACCAAGAGATCATGGTTTATCAAGGCACTGTTCGTGACAATGTGTGCCTTTGGGACCCAACGCTTCCGGAAACCAGCATCGTGCGCGCGTGCCGCGACGCATGCATACACGACGAAATTATGTCGCGCCCCGGTGGGTACGACAGTCCGATCAGTGAAGGCGGAACCAACTTCAGCGGCGGGCAGCTGCAACGACTTGAGCTCGCCCGTGCGTTGGCGAATGACCCGAGCATTCTCGTGTTGGATGAAGCGACCAGTGCTCTGGATACGCACAGCGAGATGCAGGTCATGGAGAACCTGCGGCGGCGCGGGTGCACGGTTTTACTTGTTTCGCACCGCCTGTCGGCAATTCGTGATTGCGACGAGATTATCGTTCTCAAATTCGGGGAGATTGCAGAGCGAGGCAGCCATCGCGACTTAGTGTCCGCCGATGGGCACTACGTGGAGTTGTTGGGTGCGGCCTGATTTGTTGCCAGAAAGTCTAAGAGCGCGGGGCAGCGCACTCGAGCTGAACGGCCCGAATGCGCTGGCGATGGACGCTGACGACAAGTTGTGGTTTGTCGAATCCGGGCGCGTCGAGTTGTATCTGCGCACTGGGGCGGGGCGTCGGTTCTTGTTCGGTGTAAAAGCAGGGGATGTTCTGTTGCCCGTCCAAGCAATGGCCCGGGAGTTTGGCTTCGAGCTCCTCGCGCTGGGGCGGCGGGCCAAGTTGCTCGAGTTGCCGATCGACGCTGTTCTGAACGCCCCCGAAGTGGCCGCACCTTGGCTCGACGGATGGCTCAGCCAGTGTGCAGGGGTTTTAGATGCCGGCGCCGCGCCGGTGCACAGCGCGTCACTGCCACATGGCCAAGAGTCATCGCTACCCGAAGGTGAATCCGGCGTCTGCGACACACAGCTGGGTTGGGTCAGCGTGTTGCAAGGCCACATCGCGTTTGCGGGTGCCGAGCAATCACCGCCTGCAAATTTGGCGGTGCCCCTGCCGCAGCCCCTGTGGGTCACCGCGACAGCGTCTGAGACAAACGTCACGTGTGTGCCGACCCGAGAGATGGTGTCATCCGATCAGTTCACGCACAGCTTGGCGTATTTTCACCGGCATGTGATGTTGCAATTGCGTGCCAACGAAGCGTTGAGGGCCCACGAGGACCAGCGTCGCTTCATGGCGTCTAAGGCGCATGAGCAGCGTCGGCTTGATCAGGCTGTATCAACGCTGGCAGGCGTGTCGGCAACCCAGCAAGCGGACACCATCTTCGAAGGGGTTGCTCAAAACAATCCGACACTGGCGGCGCTGCAACTTGTTGGACAAGCATTGGGCGCAACAATTACGCCGATGCCGGCAGCTAGGCCGGGGCGGCAATTGCAGGACCCGGTTGCCGTTATCTGCCGAGCATCTCGTTTGCGCCACCGGCCAGTGGCGCTGCGTGGCCGTTGGTGGACGGCCGACAACGGCCCACTGCTGGCGTATCTCGCTGCCGACGACCGCCCCGTGGCGCTAATCCCCAGCCGGGGCGGTTACACCCTGTTGGACCCGACAAGCCAACGTAGTCAGCACGTGACTGAAACGCTGGCCTTGTCCTGCAAGCCAATGGCGGTGTCGTTGCTACGAAGTTTGCCTAGGCGGCAACTCGATGCAAAGGCTTTGTGGGCAGTGGTCGGCGAGGGTTTGCGTGGCAATGCGGCGCTCATCATGGCCTGCGGCGTGGCGGCCGGCTTGCTGGGGCTCGCCTTGCCAATTTTGACCGGCATGTTGCTGGATGATGTCATTCCATTGGCCGATCGAGATCAACTTTGGGTGATTGCGGGGCTACTCGTGTTGTTCGCAGTTGGCGTGGCCGGGCTCGAACTCACACGCGGCCTGGCACTACTCAAGATGGAGGCGCGCGTCGAGCAGCGACTCGAAGCCGGGATCATGGACCGTTTGCTGGGCTTGCCCAGTCGCTTCTTCCGTGACTATCAGGCCGGCGACCTTGCGATGCGCGCGCTAGGTGTTTCCATGGCGCGGCGGGCACTCACGGGTGGTGTGCTTGCCGCCATGATGGCGGGCATCTTTTCGCTGGTAAACCTAGGCCTGCTATTCGTTTATGAGATCAAACTAGCGTTAATCGGCCTCGCGCTAGCCTTGATTGCGTCCGTGGTCATGGCGTGGCGGGTCAGGGTCATGCTGCAGTTCAACCGGCAGATGGTTGCGCAGGAAGGGCGTGTGTCAGGGTTGTTGCTGCAACTGCTGTCTGGCATCGCCAAGTTGCGTGTTGCAGCCGCCGAACGGCGTGCATTTTCGGTGTGGGCTGAGCAGTTCGCTCAGCAAAAGCGCACGGCGTATCAGGCCGGCGCTGTTCAGAACCACTTTGAAGTCTTTCAGGCGGCATACCCGATCTTTGCCAGCATTGTGATGTTTGCGGGTGTGTTCTTGATCACTGAACAATTGGTAGAGGTGCCAGTTGTGGTTCCAGCCGAAGCAGCCGAGAGCCTGACGACCGGCCAGTTTGTTGCAGTTATTACTGCGTTTACACAATTTCTTACCGGTTTTCTCGGTATGGGCTTGGCGTTGCTCACTGCCACCCAAGCCGTGCCCTTGTTCGAACGTGCGTGGCCCATTCTGGAAGCCATCCCCGAAGTCGGCGACAACAGCGACGACCCCGGAGCGTTAAGCGGCGCGATTGACGTGTCGCATTTGAGTTTTTCCTACGGGGCGAACGGCCCCAAGGTGCTAGACGACGTCAGCTTCTCGGTGCAACCCGGGCAGATGGTGGCGCTCGTCGGTGGATCGGGCTCCGGAAAATCCACATTGTTGCGGTTGCTGCTTGGGTTGGAGGCGCCCGACAGCGGTGACTTGTATTACGACGGGCAAAGCCTGTCCAAATTGGATGTTGAGGCAGTACGCAACCAGATTGGCACGGTGATGCAGCGCGACCGTGTGCAGCCCGGCGACGTGTTTCACAACATTGTCGGGCAGGGCACGAGTTTGACGCTCAACGATGCTTGGGCAGCCGCTCGCGCGGCAGGGCTTGAGGACGACATCAAGGCATTGCCCATGGGTATGAATACCTATGTGAACGATGGTGGTAGCACGTTCAGCGGCGGGCAGCGCCAGCGCATGCTCATCGCCCGTGCAATTGTGCATAAGCCGCGCATATTGTTCTTCGATGAGGCAACCAGTGCTTTGGACAACCACACGCAGCAGGTTGTCAGCCAAGCTTTGGCGTCACTGCGGGTGACACGCGTAGTGATTGCACACCGCTTGTCTACCATTGAGTCCGCCGACGTGATCCACGTCATGGACCGCGGAATAATTGTCGAAACAGGTAACTACAGCGAATTGATGGCCGCGAATGGATTGTTTGCCAAATTGGCGCAGCGGCAATTGGCGTAACGGCACAAGTTGCCGTGTGGATGGCCGCGGTGAGCACTATTTTTACAGAATGTTACTGGCTCACCGTGTAGGATCAAAATAGGCATCCGATGCTGGATGCCTATTTTGAGAATAACTATGTCAATCGAACAAGCAAAAGCATTTCAGGCCAAAGTCAACGCTGACGAAGGCCTGCGCGATCAAATGTTGCGCACCGCCAATGAAAAAAACGGTGTCGATCTCGTGGCTTTGGGGCGCGAGCATGGATTTGAATTTACGGCTGAAGACGCAGATGCCGTACTCGATGCGAAGAATGATGAACTAAACGATTTTGAGCTTGAGTTGGTTGCTGCTGCCACTGCATCGAATTGTAATAGCGACCCCCTGGGATAACTGCTGCAGCGGCACTGCCGAACAAGCTGGATTGTCGATTTAGAGCTGGAGTTGGTTGCCGCCGTTGCTGCGGCAGCCCCGTTTGAAAGTTCCGACGTCTGATATCAAGCCTGGCTGAACCCGAGTTGGCCAGCTTCACAGAAAATGCACGCTGCTGAGCAAGCCAAAAAGCAATAGCGCGACCCCAGCGAAAACCACGGCAGGGCTTGCACGTGGTGCGGCTGGGGGTGTGTCAGCTTCTAAGGGCGCAGCAAGGCGGTCGATGCATTGTTTGCGAAACAAGGCCTTGCCCGATGTTCTTTGGGGTGGCGGTTTGCGCGGCTCAGTGGCTCTCGGCATGTTTGGTGCCTCCTGAATCCGCACCGTCATCGCTCAAGCCCAGCTGGGGTGCGGCAGCGTGGAGGTCATCTAAACCACCACTAGCAACAACACGACCTGAGTCAAACAAGTAGGCCTTGTCAGCATGCTTAACGGCACTGGCGCGGTGGGTTGCAAACACGCAGGTTAACCCTAGAGCGCGAATGTTCTCGAACAATTGCGCTTGTAGGCTTTCGTGCAAGACGCTGGTTGATTCGTCCAACAACAAAATTCGCGGTTGGCGCAACAGCCGGGCAGCAATGAACAAGCGCTGTTTCTGACCGCTGGAAACAACATGCTCGTCCACAATGGTTTGCATGTTCATCGGCATCGCTGCGATCTCTTGATCGATCCCTGCCAATTTCGCGGCATGCCAAACAGCCGCCAGATCACGCGCAGAACGCCCGGCAATGTTGTGCCGAATTGTTGTCGGAGTGGTTTGGTCCTCTTGAGTGACCAAACCAATCCATGGCCGTATTGCCTGTGCGTTGTCTGGGCTCAGCAGGGTTTCTCCATAGCAGATCTGCCCGCCTGAGGCTTGGTCGAGCCCAGCGATCAACCGTAGCAGCGTTGATTTTCCACTGCCTGAGGCGCCAACCAGCGCGACAACGTCCCCCGGGTTGATCGACAGACTGACACCATCTAGCACTGGCGCTGCGAGTTCGGAGTATTCGAATCGCACATCACGCACATCAATATGGCCGCTGGGCGGCGGCAAATCGTGCGTTGGGTTGGTTGTGGCAACCGGCATCGCAAGCAAGTTGCGAGCAGCGCCGATCAACCCCATGTTTTCGGCCAGCTTGATGCCTGCTGCGACGACAGCAGATGTGCCAAGTAGCACCGCAAGCCAAGTGAGCGCTGCGGGCATGACACGCGATGATTCGAGGCCGGCGCCCTCGACAGTTGTTGTTGGCAGGCCTGCCCAGCCGAGCACGCACACGCACGCCAACAGTGGCCAATTGTTCTGGAATACCTTGCCAAGCCGGGTGTTGCGCCGCAGCTGATGTTCAAGTTGAAGGTGCTGAGCAAACGCCGCTTGCCAACGGCTGGCAAGTTCTGACGTGGCGTCGATTGCTCGCAAGGGCCCGATGCCGCGCAGCAAATCCAGCAGTAACTGGCGCTGGGTTTGTTGCCGGGCCCTCAAACGTTGGTGCAATGTTCGGTCGGAAAAAGCCATCGCTAAGCTTGCCACCAGCAGCACGCCGGGCAGCAGCAAGGCAGCAATACTCATGCTCTGCGGCTCGGTTGGCCAAATCAGCCACAACGCGAGCGCTGCGGGTACCCATATCAGGCTGCTGGCTGCGCTGTGCAAACTGTCGATATCAAAGGCCTGCAGCAAAGCTTGGGGTGCAAAGACGCGTTCGGCCACTTGTGATGCAGGCGCCGAGCGAAGGCTGGCTGGCCGTATCGACAACAAGCGTTCCCAACTGGCCGCTGCAATTTTGGGCAGCAAGTCAGCGCGCGCTCTGGCGAACATTGTCAGCGCCGTTCGGTCCAGGCACACCCACGCCGTGAATAGGCACAGCACCGTGCCAGTCAACAATAATTGATCTGGTCTGGTCAGTTCTTTCGCTGTAATCGGAATGCTGCCCAACAAGACCGTGAGCATCACTAAGGCAGCGCTGGCACCCACCGTTGCCATCCCGGCGCCGCGAATCCCGTGTGCGGCGTTTGCACCCACCGACCTGAAGAAGGCAAATAGCCGAGTTGTTGATGGGTCAGCTGGTGGCAATAATGCAAAGGCTGAATGGCCGAGCCGCTGCATGAGCTGCTGCTTCAGCGGGCGATCGGTACAGTCGGCATCCGTCCAACGGTATGCCGAATGGGGCCCAACACTTGGCTTTGGTGACGACGCTGGGCGCAGGAAGACGGGTTCGCGCGTGTCGGTGGTGATCGCCAAGAGCGGGCCATGGTCCACTTGCCAACGGTCGTTCCGTGTAAACCGCATGCGATAGCGCCGCAATCCTGCCGTACGCGCCCATTGTTCGATGCCGGGCTCTGCAGCGGCCAGTTGTTGCGCCGGATCGACCGCTCGGATGTGCAAGCCAGCATATTGAGCCATGGCGGCTCCAACCCTGCATAGGCGTTGGGCTTGACCGGCATCAAGGTTTAACGACGCTTCGGCGGGGTTGGCGCTGTGCATGGGTATCTGTGTGGGTGGGCGTGGCGCGACTTCCGGTTCATCGGCCAATTGCCCCCGCTGCATATGAACAACCCGGTCGCAGGTGGCCAGTGAACTCGCACGATGGCTGACGACCAAAACAGTACAGCCGCGTTGTCGTAAGGCATTCCGAATCTCGGCTTCCAGCGCAGGCTCGATCGCTTCCAAGGCTTCGTCCAGCACAATTATTTTGGGATTACGTGCCAGCGCGCGTGCCAGTTCCAAGCGTTGCCGCTGCCCACCGCTGAAATTGCGACCGCGCTCTTCAACAATTGCGTCAATGCCTCCTATACGGGCGGCCAAAACGTCGGTCAAGCCGGCGTCTTGGACAGCATTGCTCAGGTCGCTTTCAGTTATTTTTGGATCGCTTAGTTTGAGGTTGTCGCGAATCGTCCCAGCGAACAGGATGCCGCTTTTTCCAACCCAAGCGATGCAACGCCCTCGCTGCGCTTGGTTCATGTCAGCCAGCTTGCAACCGCCAGCAATAATTAAACCCCGCCAAGGCTGATGAAGGCCTGCCAACAAGGCGACCAGCGTGGATTTTCCGCTGCCCGACCGGCCCGTGAGGCCCAGTTGCTCGCCTGCAGCGATGGTCAGGCTGAGCGACTCGATGATGGGAGGTTTGTGGCTGGCATAGCCAAAGCTGACGCGATCAACCACTAGGTCTCTGCCATCAGTCAGTTGGCTGCTGTTGCTGCTTTCCGGCCTGCTGACATGGCTTTCTATGTCGCGGATTAACAGCACTTTCCGCCGCAGCGCTGGCAGTTGATAGGGCAGGTCGTACAGTGTTGGAAGTAGGCAAGCGCATAGGCTGGCGACCACCACGGTGGCCACATTGACACTGGTTGACGCGTCGCCAACGGTGCCAGTTAGCAGCGCCATTACGGCGGCGGGGAGCAGCAGCGGCAACCACGTTTCCAAACTCAGGCGCCACGCACGGTCGCTAAACTGGTCGCATTCCAATTCAAGCTGGTGCGCAGCGCTGCCGATGGCGCTCTGGATCAATTCATCTTCCATGCCCGCGGTGCGCCGCGTGTCCAGCGTCTCGATACTGGCTTGTGTGCCCGCAGGGGATTGCCGGCGGGCCTGCAGCGCGCGACGATGGTCGCCATATGCGGAAACCCTGAGCGCCTGCACGACAAAAACGACAGTGACCGCCCCGAGCAGACACATTGCTGCGACCGGAGACAACCAAGCGAGACCCAGCATGAGGGCCGTGATATGCAGGCCGGTCAGGCAAGAGTCGATCAGGTTATGGCGCACAGACGCTGCAATATCTGCCGCACTGAGCAGCTGCGCGTGTAGATGCCCAGAAAATCGATAGCTATGAAATGAAAACGGTTGCGCCAAGGCATGCTGAACCAGTTTGACACTTTGAATATTGACCAGGCGCAATTCGAGCGCGTCCAAAAGGCGGCCCTTGATGACATAACAGCCAAACGCAGCGGCGACGGCTATTGGCAACATAGCCGCAAGGACGGATTGATCTGAAAACTCAAACCACTGCATCAAGGCCGTCGCAACTGCCCCTGGCGGCTTGCCGCTAGGATGCGCAAACAGGTGGGCGAAGCTGAACACGCTCAACAAGCTCAGCCCGGTTGCCACTGCCTGTGCTGCGGTGATCTGCGTGAGTAATGGCCGATGGTTTGGCAACCAATTGCGCAGCAGCTCGCGCAGAACATTGGGCGCCGGTCGCTGCGCTGCAGATTCGCCTTTGCGAAACTGGAAGACCACACCAGTGAAGGTTTCAGCGAAATCTTCCAGTGGCTGCCTGATCTCGCCAGCGTTGGGGTCGTTCAACCAGACCTCCGTGTCGGATACCCCCTCGACGACGGTAAAGTGAACCAGCCCAGTAAACGCGATGAGCGGAAACCCTAATGCAGCCATGTTGCCTGGCTCGCGCCGGAACGCTTTGGCTTCAAAGCCGTAGTGGCGCGCCAACGATACGATGCCCTTGCCGTCGATACCATCCCGCGCAATGCCGGACACTCGCCGCAACTCGGCCATCGAAACATGGCAGCCGTGGTGAGCCAGCATGATGGCGACCGAAGACACGCCGCAATCACTCGATTGAGACTGAGGAATGTGGGGCGTGTGGGTTCGCCGTGCGTGTGCTCTCACACGCGCCAACTGCCGGTATTCATGGCCCAATGATCATACAAAACGACTGGATTGGAGCTGTCACGCGGTATTGGAGCAAACGAGTGTCCACATGCAGTTCCGGCGGTTCGCTGTGACGTGGAGCCGTGTGGGTTCTTCAAATGAGCCATTAAAATCACGCAAATCACACGTGGTTCAATCACTGGTCATCAGGTTTTGAATCTGACGCATGGTCTCATCACGCCAATTGGTCACATCTTCAACGCGGCAGAGGCTGGTGCGGTATGTGATGGACAATCTAAGGCTACCACCGCTGATTTGGGTGAGCAGGCGCCAGTGCGGCTTACTGGGGTCGGCGCTGGTCGCATTGGATTCTTCGCCCAAGCCCAACACCGGCAATTGCCGGCTTTGACGGCTGGTTTCGTCCAAACGGCCGCGATGCGTGATTGCGATGCGCGGCGTCGGTAAGCCTTCAAGCATGCCCCGCGTGTGCCTTAACAAGCCATACCCGAGGCCGTGATTCGGTACCGCTCGAAATGCGCGTTCAACACGCGACAGCGCTGCGGCATCGGCGGTGGTGCCGATGCCTTGTAGGCGCAGTGGGTAGAAGCAGGCCATCCAGCCGACAGCGATACTGGGAGTCAGGCCGTAAACCGCATGCCGGCCATGGTTCTCCAGCTCTAGCAGTACGTCGTCTTGCCCTGTCAGGCATTTCCAAGCCGCGGTGGCTGCTGCAACGATGACGGCGTACTGGGTCATTGAGCTTGGGTGGCGATGCTCAAATTGCCGCGTTTGCGCCGGGCCCAAGGTGGCCGCAGCAGTTTGTGAAAACGGCCGCGTGTGATCGGAGGTGCCGGTGGTCACAGGCGGTGGGGCATCTGCCAGCCGCGGTGTGGGGGCACCCGTGCATGTATCTCTCCAATAGCCATGCTCTGATTCAACCTCGTGTCCGATTGCGGCTTCGGCCAGCCCACGTGACCACGCGGCGAAACTTGGGCTATCCACCGGCGCGATTGGACACATTTGCTTGGCCGTGACTGCACGCAGGTTTTTCTCGAGCGTGTGTAGTAGGGCAACTTCTGACGTGCCGTCGCTAATCAAATGGTGTAAGCGCACCGCCAGGATGCCGGTCTCGGCGGGCCCGCGGTCCAGCCAGATGGCTTGAGCCGGTGGGTCTCGCTCTAGGTCAAAGTGGGTGTAGAGCCGTTCCCATAACAGGTTGCGCAAATCGGCACGCCCATCGCGGTTCAGGTCGCTGGCAAGCAAGCGCTCATAGCCAAAGGCATTTTTTGCAGGCGCGAGGGTTTGCTGCCACGCGCCCGCACTGCGGCGAAACCGCAGGCGCAGCGCGTCATATTGGTACGGGAGCGCGGCAATTGCATCGTGAATAGTGTCGCTCCCGATGCCGGTGGGGGTTCGCAAGTAGGCAACGATCACAGACTGCTGCGGTTTGTGATTGGCCTCGTGCAAGAAGCGGCGCTGCGCGGGAAGGAGTGGGACGACCTTTCCGGCGGGTTCCCGCACCGGAAGCGGGCCTTGATTGACGGCACCACAGGTTGACTCCAGCCATGCGTTTAACTCGGACAGCGTGGATTCTGGCGTCAACGCATCGAGCGGTGGTGCGATGCCCAATTCACTTTCCAACAACACGGCGAGCTCCATCCGTTTGAGCGAGTCCAAGCCCAAATCGGCCATGCTGTGTTCGATTGGCAGCAAATGATTGGGTTGGCGCAATATGCTGGTCACGAGCGCTGACAGTCGCTCGTGCCAAGCGCCAACAGTTTTGGTTGCAGCGGCATCACTGGGCGGTGTTGAACTGGCTGCAATGCGTTGTGCGGCAAAACCGTGCGTTTTGTACTGGCGGCCGCATTCTGAACGCCGCAGTTTTCCGCTTGTGGTGCGCGCTAAGCTGCCGGGCTTAAGCAAGTGAATGCAATCAACCGTGAGGTCGAAGCGTTCAAGCACCGTTCGCTGGACGTCAAGCGCAATCGACTCGCAATCCAATTGGTGCGCCGACTTGCGATACCGGCGCTGTATTTCCAGCAGCAATACGACGGATTCGCTACCGCCGCCATCAATGGAAAACGCGGCAGCGCCATCGGTCGCCAGAGCCGGATGACTTGCTGAGGCGTACTGCTCTAGGTCAGTCGGGTAATAGTTGCGGCCGCGAACGATGATCAAGTCTTTTAATCGCCCCGTGACATATAGCTCACCGTCGAGCCGCAGGCCCAAATCACCTGTTCTCAGCCAAAGTTGTTTCCTGAACGCGGCAGGAATACACGGCCCATTTACCAAGCGGGCATGAAACACAGATTGGCTAGCAGCTTCGTTCCTCCAATAGCCTTTCGCGACTGAGTCGCTGTTCACCCAGATTTCTCCAACATGGCCGTCGAGCGTTGTTGTGGCCGTTTTCGGGTCCACAATCTGGACGGAGTTGTCGGAGGCAAGGTTTCCACAACTGACCAAATTCACAGAATTTTTGGACTGGCCGCTGCGCTCAAACACCTTGGCAGACAACGCGCGAACGGATGCGCTAATGACCCTCGGATCACCCGACGCATTGGCGCTGATCATCAATGTTGATTCAGCCATGCCGTAGCAGGGCACGAAGTGCTTGCGCTCAAAGCCGCTCGCCGCAAAGGCCTGCGCGAACCGTTCCATGGTGTCTGCCCTGATTGGTTCAGCGCCATTCAAAGCGTGCGTCCAGCACGACAGGTCCAAGCCAGCCCGCGCCTCACTTGGGATGCGGTCTACGCAATAGTCGTAGGCGAAATTCGGCGCTGGCGAAATGCTGCCGCGAAACTCAGAGATTGCTGCTAACCACTGGCGCGGCCGCGCCAAAAACTGTGTGGGGGGCATTTGTACAGTGGGGAAGCCCACAATTAACGGCACCAAAGTCGCGCCAAACAAGCCCATGTCGTGGTAGGGCGGCAACCAACTCACGCAACGAGATTGTGTGTTTAAGCCCAATTTGGCTACCGTAAACCGGGCATTCGCCATCAGGTTTTTTTGCGTAACGATGACACCCTTGGGCTCAGCAGTGGACCCGGACGTGTATTGCAGCAACGCCGGGGCGTCCTCATTCAGTTGGGGGTCTTGCCAGCTCTCTGGTGAGGCGAGTTCATCGAGTTCATCACATAGGGCAAGCCAGCGTAGCCGTAACAACTGGTTGTTCGAGTGCCAGCGAGCCTTGTCTAGCTGCGCAGCGCTGGTGATCGCAAGTGCTGGGCGCGCCGTTTGGCACAACCATGTCAACCGTTCGGTTGACCGGGATTCAAGCCGAAAGTTGGGCGGGAAGCAGGGGGTTGCGATCGCACCGGCATAGGCGCACCCGAGTAGCGCAATCACAAACTCTGGGCCAGGGGGGCAACAAATGAGTATCGGTTTCCCCGTGTATCCGCCAGCTTGTAATGCCGCGGCAAGCCGTCGAGCCTGATGATCCAGGCGCGCATATGACAGGTCATCGCGCTGGGCGGCCACAGAACCTTTCAGAAACGTGAACGCGATGCGATCCGGGTGCTTCGCCGCATGCGCGCGAATGGCCGCTGAAACTGTGTTGTGGTTGCTGTTTCCGGACATCATTCCAGCTGAAGTACGCATTCAAGGTCGAGTCACACTGCGACCGAGCGGATCACGCGGGACTGGTTGATGACGGGTTCTGCTAATTTGAACTATACGCTTGGCACGCTAGAACGGGCAGCAATCAACTCTTCCCACCAAAACTTTGACGAAGTTCTTTGCAAGCGTGTCACGTCCGAGTTAGTGCGAAAAAACTTTTTCGAATGTCCGATTTGAGCTGCCCCGCGGCAGTCGCCTAAATATACCAAGCAGACCGTGGCTGGTTAGATCCTCAATGCCCTTGCATGCCCATGGGCCATAGGCACACTTGAAGCGTGCTGCGCAACCACATAAAGCGGCGCTTAATTGGCCGCTGAAACCCTAATTAATGTCAAAAGTGATACATCATGAGATATGCAATAAATGCATATGCTTGTCGTGCAATTACATGTTAAAACCGAGGGTAATTCGATGATTGGATACGTGACCTTGGGCAGCAATGATTTGCCACGGGCAGCAGTTTTCTACGATGCCTTGTTCGCCGAACTTGGCGCTGGCCGCTTCATGGACACGGACGAATTTATCGCCTGGTCAACTGGGCCCACTGCCGCCGGTGTCAGCATTGCCAAGCCGTTCGATGGCCAGCCGGCCACTGTGGGCAATGGCGTGATGGTTGCGCTGGTCGTAGATTCTGCGGCCAAGGTGGATGCCGTGCATGCCAAGGCCTTGGCGCTGGGTGCGCAAGACGAGGGGGCGCCCGGCGAGCGCGTGCCCGGGTTTTATGCCGGGTACTTTCGCGACCTGGATGGCAACAAGCTCAACGTGTACACGATTGATAATAACTTCAAGCCTTAGTCGGGCTGTGGCGCGAAGGCCTTGGCCTCGTCGCGTAGCAGTTTGGCAATTTCCGCACCCAGCAGCCGAGCGGTCACTTTTGCTTGAAAATCAGATGGCGCACCCAGGCCGACCCGCGACAAGTACGGCGTTGCCTCGGCCGGTGGTGCGCCTGCTTGCCAGGCAGACCACAGGATGCGTTTGCCCTCACGGGCCTGCTTGTCTTTGAGCCGGCCTAGCGCGACGGCTAGCACTTCTTCGTCCGGCGTCCAATCACTGGGCAGCGGGAAGTAGGGCAGTTGCCCAGCTTGCTGCGCGCCGGCAAGGGCAGCATCTAGCGCGGCTGGCGTGTTGTTCTGATACTCCGGCGGGATGGCGTAGTCGGCTTCGATCTTGCCCGCCGCTTTGGCCCTGGCCAGCAGGCTGTCCTGAAAACGCGAATCGGCAATGTTGAGCAGCCGCGCGATGATGTCGCGGTCGGTGGCGCCGCGCAGGTTGGCGATGCCGTATTCAGTGATGATGATGTCGCGCAGGTGGCGGGCAATGGTGGTGTGCGGGTAGTCCCAGACGATATTGCTCTCGGCATCCGCGCCATCGCCGCGCACCGATTTGATCAGCAAAATGCTGCGGCCGTCATCCAGCGCATGGGCCTGCGCGACAAAGTTGTACTGCCCGCCAACGCCGGAGAGCACGCGGTGATCATCCAGCGCATCCGACACCACGGCGCCCGAGAGCGTGCACTTGAGGCCGGTATTGATGAAGCGCGCCTCGGTGCGTTGTAGCCGGTCTAGCGCTTCGCTTGAATAGAGTTGGTTGATGCGCTTGACCGCGGTCATATTGAACAGCTTGCGCTCGTCGGCGCCCATGGCGTTGAGTGCGTCGTAAAAACACCGTGGGCCGAGGAAGAAACCGCCGTGCAGCACAAAGCCGCCGGCATCTGGTGCGGTTTGATCGCCAGTGTTGATGGCAGCTTGCAGCTCGGTGTCGTCGAACACCCGGCGCTTGAGCACGCCGGCGTTGTACAGCGCCAAAAAGCCATCCACGAACATTTCGGTGGCGCCGTACAGGCCGATGTCGAAGCTGTCATCGCCGCCCCAGTCACGCAGCGATTCCGGCACCGCAGGCAAGTTGTCACAGATCGCCCGATAAGCTGCATTGTCATTGTGGCGCAGGGTCAGCGCGTGGCTCACCGAGTCGCCCAGGGCGCCGATGCCCAATTGAATCGTGCCGCCATCTTTCACCAGCCGGCTGGCATGCAGGCCAATGGCGTGGTCCTGCAGCGACACCGGCAGTTTGGGCACGCTGAACAAGTGGCCCTCGGCCTTGCGCGCTGGCGGGCTCAGCAGAACGTCGAACTCGGCTTCGGGCCGGTCGGCGTCGCCGTACATGAAGGGCAATTCCGGCTCGACAACGCCCACGGTGGCAACCGGCCAGCGGGCACGAGCCATGGGTACAACTTCCAGGGTCACATCTGGGTTGCAACTCAGGCTCACGCGCTGTTCGCCGTCGCGGTCTTCGAGGGCTACAAGCTGCGCAAACACATTGGCGCCGTGGTCGATCATGTCGCGCGCCACGTGGGTGTAGTTGCTGCTGATGTAGTTCTGCTGCGGGACTAGTTTGCCGATCTGCGTTCCGGCCTGGAAGAAGAATTCGCGCACCGTGATGTTGGCCGGCAGCTCGCCGCGTTGCTGGGCTTTGGCGTATTTCAAATCTTCGTAGGCGGCCATGGTGCGCTCGACCATGGGGCCGATGAATGCGCCGCCCACGCCTGGCGCGCGCGGCGTGTTGAGCGTTAGCGCGGTGAAGATCACCAGGTTCAGGCTGGTGTCATCGGCGACGCGGTCATATAGCGCGTTCACAAAGCCCGACGGTTTGCCCAGCCCTAGCGGGATGCCCAGTACCAGCGTTTTGCCAACGCGGTCGATGACAGCGTCGATGGCGGCATCGTAGTCTGTGGTCTTCAAGGTCATGGGTAGCCAGGCAATGCAGAAACTTCGGACGAATCATAACCGGCAGGCGCAGCGATGAAGGTGGCCGTGGCGCAGATCGAACCTGCCTTGTTGGACCGCGCGGAGACCACGATGCGCGTATTGGCGGCTATGGATGAGGCAGCCGGGCAGGGTGCTGCGCTGGTCGCGTTTGGCGAGGCGCTGTTGCCCGGCTATCCGTTCTGGGTCGAATTGACCGATGGCGCTCGCTTCGAGTCGGCGCTGCAAAAAGACCTGTTTGCCATCTACACCCGCGAGGCGGTGCAAATTGACCGCGGCGATCTGGCGCCTGTGTGCGAGCGGGCCGCGCGGCACCAAATAGCGGTTGTTCTCGGCATCATCGAGCGCGACGTGACGCGCGGGCACTCGCTGTATGCGAGTTGCGTCACGATCTTGCCGGACGGCCATATAGGCTCGGTGCATCGCAAGTTGATGCCGACGTATGAGGAGCGCTTGGTGTGGTCGCCCGGCGACGGCCACGGGCTAGCCGTGCATACGCTGGGCGATTTTCACCTGGGCGCACTGAATTGCTGGGAGAACTGGATACCCATGGCGCGTCAGGCGCTGTATGGGCAGGGTGAAGATCTGCATGTAGCGATCTGGCCCGGCAACCCGCGCAACACCCAAGACATTACCCGCTTCATCGCTATGGAGGGCCGCAGTGTGGTGATCTCGGCCAGCGGCTTGATGCGGCGCCAGGCTATTCCAAACGACCTGCCCGGCGCCGAACAGATGATGGCGAATGCACCAGATTGGCTAGCTGCAGGCGGCTCCTGCGTGGCTGGCCCCGACGGCCAGTGGCTGCTGGAACCGGTGGCCGAGCAAGCCGGCGTGTTTACCGTCGAGATCGATATCGACAGCGTGCGCCGTGCACGGCAAAGCTTCGACGCTGCCGGCCACTACGCGCGGCCAGATGTGCTGAGCCTGCAGGTCGATCGGCGTCGCCAATCGACGACCACCAATCTCGACTAACGAATCGCGGCTAACGAATCGGCGCCGCGCAGCCGTAGTCGTTGTTGGTCAGCACACCCCGGTAGCGGTCCGGGAAGTTGGTGAATATGCCATCAACACACAGTGCTGCAACAGCTTCCAGGTCTTCAGTGCTGTTGATCGTGTAGGGGTGAATGGCCAAGCCCAGTGCGTGCGCCTGATCGACCAATTGCTGATTGGTTTCGGCCGTGTTGGGCCCCACGCCAAATGCATATTGCGCGGCGGCTGCCAGTGTCACCGTAGCGCCCGCGGCATACAGTTGAATGAGCGGAATCTCGGGATCCAACTGGTTCATGTTGGTCAGCGATGTGGGGATGAACGACTGCACCAGCACTTGGCGATTGTTCACCGCGCCGTCGCGCAAGCCGTATTCGACAATCAGCCGTAGTAGTTCACGCTCGACGCTGTCGTCGTTTTCCTGGTTGGGCTTGGTTTCGATGTAGTACTTGATCTCGGGCGCATTACCGTAGCGCTGGAAGACCTCTTCCAGCGTCGGGATGGGCAGGCCGATGAAGTCGTCGCTGGCGCGGTCGGGGTTGGCTTCGTTGAACCAACTGCCCACGTCGCAGGTTTTGAGTTGGTCGAGAGTTTTTTCATCGACGCGGCCGGTGCAATTCTCGGCCGGGCCGCGGGCGGTGCGGTCCAGGGTGTCGTCGTGGATGACCACGAGCTCGCCATCAACTGTTGGCAGCACGTCCTGTTCGATATATTCGGCGCCCATTTCCAAGGCGATGTCGTAGGCAAGCAGCGTGTGCTCGGGCGCATGGCCCGACGCGCCACGATGGGCGACGATGACCTGATCCGTGGCCAGCGGCGCAAAACCGGGGGCATCGTCCATCACGACAGTGTCCGGCACATCGGCGCTTTCCGGCTCGGGTGGCGGCGACGAACTGCCACAGGCGGCTAGCAGGCAAACCAGTGGCAGGAGAGTTGCTGGCGGTACACGCATCGACATCACAACAGGTCGGCAATGAGTGTTGCGCAGCTTACGCCGCGTTCGTGACAGTTCGATAAAACCGCTGCGGCAAGAAAAAGGCCGAGGAAGACCTCGGCCAAATTCCTTGTGCCAATCTCTTTGTGGATTGGCCAGTGCGTTCTAACGCCCGGCGTCAAATACCCACGCGAGCTGGCCGCGGAACACCGGGTCTGGCTCGGTGCCGGTGGTGATGCCGCCATTCAGCCGAAGCGTCGGGGTGACCGCATAGCTTATGAACGGTGTCACAGTCGTGTCGTCAGGCGTCGAAACCTCGGCGCCCAATGCAACGCGGCCTAGGTCGTACAGCAGGCCAGCAACAACGCCGGAGTCCTGAACCCGATCTTCGGTGCTGACAAACACGGTGCCGTAGGTGTCGAAGCGTGGTGTGATCGCATAACGCGCGCTACCAAAGCCGACGACGCCGGACTCGGAATCATCTGCGTTGTCCGGCGCGTCGAAATCGGCAATCGAGACATAGGCGCCGGTGCCAAGCTGCAGCTTTGGGACGGCCGGTACAGTCCAGGCACCTTTGGCTCCAATGTTGATTGTGTCCAATTCGGCGTTGCGGCGCGGAGCTGCCGGTGGGCCATCGACCTCAACGTCAACAGTTTGATACTGGCCGATCAGCGATAACTCGACCGGCGTTTGCGCCACGCGCAGGTTGGCAACATCGAATTCGCCGGCCAGCCGCAAGCTGTCGAAGTCAACAGAATCTTCGGAACCGGTACCGAATTCACCTAGCAGGTGGTTGTGCGACTGCGCCGACAACAGGTGGGTCGAGAATTCCTGATACGTATGCACGGAACTCGCAGGCTGGGCGAACGCCGAGCCGGTGACCAACAAGCCCACAACGGGCAGGGCGATATGACTAAATCGCATAAAACACTCCTTGTTTTGCGTATGGCTATTGCGTGACTGAATCCTTGTCACGACTGTTGCGATTATCACACAACAAAAACAAGGATGTAGAAGCCCACCAAGCCCACGGCCCACAGCACCATGGCGCCCGAGCGCCAAGCGCCGCCCAACCAACCGTCGCGCTGTGCCACAGCGCGCAGATGGCTTTGCAGTGGTCGCGCTATCGCGCCGGCTGCCAGCCCGGTGGCCGCGGCGCGGGCGCCTACCCATGTGTCGCGTACGCGGCGCAGCGCCATGGGTATCGGCCGGCGGTAAAACCAGTCGGTGTCCAGGTTGATTGACCGAAGCTCTGGTGGGTAAATGCCCGTGCGCATGAGCACCGTGAAGGCCAGCGCCGAGAACATCAGGAGCTGAAGCTGGGTGAACACGTGGCTCAGCGTGTAGGGCTGGTAGTCAACCGCGTAAGGCAGCAACGAATACAGTGGCGCGGGGTACACACCGATCCCAATGCACAGCGCCGCAGCCACGCCCATGGCGATCAGCATGTTGCGCGGCGCTTCGCGGCAACGGATGCCGCTGTCGTGAGCGAAGAAGGCGAAGTAGGGGATCTTGATTCCGGAGTGATGGAACACTCCGGCGGAGGCAAACAGCAGCACCACGACCACCCACCAAAGGTCGGCTTGCTTGGCCACCGCGCTGATGATCATCGACTTGGACACAAACCCCGAGAACAACGGAAACGCTGAAATGGACGCTGCGCCAATCGCGCAAAATAGCGCTGTCCAAGGCATGGATTTGTAAAGCCCGCCAAGCTGCGAGCCATTGACCGTGCCAGTGCGCAGCAGCACCGCGCCCATGCTCATGAACAGCAGCGCTTTGTAGAGAATGTGGCAGAACGCATGCGCGGCCGTGCCGTTGAGCGCCAACTCGGTGCCCACACCGATGCCTACCACCATGAACCCCAACTGGTTGTTCAGGCTGTAAGCCAGCACCCTGCGCAGGTCGTTCTCGATCACTGCATAGAAGATCGGGAAGGCGGTCATGATGGCGCCGATCCAGATCAGGTACTCGGTGCCGGCATAGCCGCGCGCCAAGGCATAGATGGCTAGCTTGGTCGTGAACGCCGACAACACCACGGTGCCGGTGACCGTGGCCTCGGGATAGGCATCCTGCAGCCAGTTGTGCAACAACGGAAACGCACACTTGATGCCGAATGCCAAGAAGATCAACAGCCCGCCGGGGGCGTCCAAGCCGATATGCTCGAACGCCAATGTGCCGGTGGCTTGCACCTGCATCACAGCGCCGCCTAGCAGCAGCAGGCCCGAAGCCACCTGAATCAGCAGGTACCGGATGCCGACGCGGTAGGCACGTTCGGTGCGCCGCGCCCAAATCAGGAACACCGAGGCAATGGCCGTCAGTTCCCAATAGATGAACAGGGTCAGCAAGTCGCCGGCCAGGCAGGCCGCGACCGCCGCGCCTGCATAGACCATGCCCGCCACGTGCTGCATGGTGTCGCGCACATGCAGCGCATAGACAGCCATCAACAGCGCGGCGATCAGGAAGATGAGGCTGAAAACAAAGCTCAGGGAATCAACGCGCAAGGTCTGCAAGGTGTAACCAAACACCGACACCTCGCCGGATACCCCATGTGGCAAGTCGATCAGCACTGCTAGGGCCAGCGCCGGCAGGGCTAGTAGCCAGGCATAACGGGCGGGGCCGCGCACCAACGGCACCAGCAAGCCGCCGATGAGCAATACCAGACCGGGGTTGATGTCAGGCAGCATCATCGGACTCCTGTGGCTCCGCCGGGTCGTAATAGTCTTCCGGGCGCATCAGCAGGCGGCGTAGGCCTTTGGCTGCCAGCACCAGCCCCACGCAGGCAATGAAGCCGAACCAGGCGTGGAAGCCAAACCAACCCTCGAAGTTGGTATAGGCGTGCTTGTGGTAGAACAGGTCGGCGAAGAACAGCAGCGCGCAGACTGCATAAACGCCATAGACGACTGCTGTGACGCGGCCGGGTTTGTCGAAAAAGCCCGGGCTATCACTTGGGCTGTCACTGTTGTGGGACTCGGGTGCGCTCATTTGATGGCCTCTTGCAGCAGTGCCACGATCGGGCCGGCAAACACGAATGCCGCCACGCAGGCCAGCGCCGTCAATGTCAGCGGCGCGACCATTGCCAGGTTGGCCTCCCCATGTTGATGTTTGTCACATTGATCGTCGGCGGGCGCAGGCCGTAAAAAGCCGCGCACCACGATGGGCAGCAAGTAGGCGATGTTCAGCAGCGAGCTGACAGCCAGCACGGCAACAACCCAAGCTTGGCCAGCGTCAAGCGCGCCCAGGGACAGCCACCATTTGCTCCACATGCCGCCAAACGGCGGTAGGCCGATGATGGACAGGCTGGCGAGCCCGAATGCGGCAAAGGTCCAGGGCATTTGCCGGCCCAGGCCATCCAGGTCCGAAACATTGGTTTTGTGGTGGGTCACGTAGATTGCGCCGGCGCAAAAGAACAAGGTGATCTTGCCCAGCGCGTGCATGACGATATGCAGGCCCGCACCTGTGGCAGCCACCGAGCTCGCCAAGGTGGCGCCCAATACGATGTACGCCAACTGGCTGATGGTCGAATAAGCCAGCCGACGTTTGAGGTTGTCTTGCGCCATGGCCACGATGGAGGCGGCGAGGATGGTGAACGCAGCGATCACCATCATCACTTGCCCGGCACCAGCAACCGCTAGCATGTCGAGGCCGAAGATCAACACGGTGATCTTGAGCACGCAGAACACGCCTGCCTTGACCACGGCGACGGCGTGCAGCAGCGCCGACACTGGGGTGGGCGCAACCATCGCGGCCGGCAGCCAGCGGTGGAACGGCATTAGCGCCGCTTTGCCGACGCCGAACAGGAACAACCCGTAGAGCACACCCAGGGTTTGCGGGCTAGCCAAGCCAGTCAGAATGCCGCCGGCGGCAAAGTCGGTGGTGCCGGCTAGGTGATAAGTCCAGACAATGGCCGGCAGCAGCAGGCCAATTGATGTGAACAGCAGCACGCCGAGATATGTTCGGCCGCCGGCTTTGGCGTTCTCGTTGCCGTGGTGCATGACCAGTGGCACGGTCGAAAGCGTCAACACCTCATAAAACAAAAACAGCGTAATGAGGTTTGCGGCAAGCGCGATGCCCATCGCAGCACTGATGGCGATGGCGAAGCAGATGAAAAAGCGCGTCTGGTTGTGCTCGTGGTGCGCACGCATGTAGCCAAAGGCATATAGCGAGGTGATTGGCCACAACCCGGCGGCGACGCAGGCAAACAGTAGGCCCAGTGGCTCCAGCCGAAACGCGATGGCGAGGCCGGGGAGCATGTCCCACAGCACCAGCTCTGGCCGCACGCCGGCAAGTACTGGTGCGATCTGCATGGCCACGAGCCCGGCAAGTACGACGCCGCCGAGTACCGTGAATCCATCGCGTAGATTGCGCGCCCTTTCGCCGAATAGCCCGACCCCGATGGCGACGAGCAACGGCAGCAGCAGTATCGCCAGCAAGTTCATCGTCCGGCCTCAAACAGGCCCGCGCCAGCGCCGTTGGCAATCTGGGCTATGGGGTCGCTCCAAAGCCCGATCAGCACCGTAAGCACTGCCAGCGCAGCCAGCGACAGTTTGGCGCCGAGGGGGGTGATGCCGGTATCGCTCAGCGACGTGTCTGGCGCACGAAATACCGCGCGCTCGATCAGCACGCCAATATAGATGACCGCCATCAAGGAACTGCCCAGCATGGTGAACGCCGCCACCCAGGCCTGCTCGGCAATCAAGGCCTGCAACAACGCCCATTTGCTGACAAAGCCCGCCGTGGCCGGCACGCCGACTAGGCCCATCCCGCAGATCACCAGCGCCGCAAACACCCCCGGCATGCGCAGCGCCAAGCCGTTGAGCGCATCAAGACGTTCGCTGCCTAGGCGGTAGATGACCACGCCGGCAACAACAAACAACCCGCATTTGACCACCGCATGCGCCACCACGTGCAACAAGCCTGCGCTGGCGCCGTCGGCGGTGCCCAGCGCGATACCGAGTACGATGTAACCAATCTGCGCCAGGCTGGAATAGGCCAGCAGCAATTTGAGGTCTTGTTGGAAGATGGCCACCAGCGAGCCGGCAATCATGGCCACGCAGGCCAGCAGCACGCCAATCTCACCCACCGGCAATTGCTCGAACACCAAGGCCTCGCCAAGCACCGTGTCGGCAAAGCGCAGCATGGCGTAAGCGGCTACCTTGGTGGCCGTCGCAGCCATGAACGCGGTCACCGCCGATGGCGCTTCAGCGTAGGCACTCGGAAGCCATTGGTGCAGCGGGAACAGCGCCACCTTGATCGACAGGCCGACGAAGATGAACGCCACTGCGGCGTGGGTGACCCGGCTGTCGTAGGTTGCCGGCAGGCGCTCTGCAATATCAGCCATGTTCAACGTGCCGGTGACGGCGTACAGCAGGCCAATACCAATGAGCAAAAACGTGCCGCCCACCGTGCCCATGACCAGATATTGAAAGCTGGCCAGCAATGCGCGGCGCGATCGGCCCATGGCGATGAGGCCGTAAGCCGACAGCGAGGAAATCTCCAGGAACACGAACACATTGAAGGCATCGCCCGTGGCTGCAATGCCCAGCAGCCCGCACAAGCACAGCAGCATGCAGGCATAGAACAGGTATTGCCGTGGCTCGCTGATCTCGTGGGCCACGCTGGCGCGCGCAAACGGCGCTACTAGCAACGCAATGCCACTGACCACGGCCAGCACCAAGCCATTGGCCAGGTCGATGCGATATTCAATGCCAAATGGCGGCACCCAGCCGCCCATGGCGTAGCTGACTACGCCGCCGGACCAGACCTGCTCCAGCACCAGGATGGACAGCGCAAAGCTGCCGGCCGCGCCGGCCGTGAACAGCGCCCAGCCGGCACCCGGCGAGCGCAGCATGGCCACCAACGGTGCCAACAACATGGGGATCAGCACAATCAGTGCCGGCGCGTGTTGCATCATCCGGCTTGGTCCAACTGTTCATCGACCTTGCGGTCCGAGGCCAGCGCATCGCGCTCTTCGATGCTGCGATACGACTCGTTAATGCGCACGACCAATGCCAGCCCGACGGCGGTTGTTGCCACCCCAACCACAATGGCAGTGAGGATGAGCACATGCGGCAGGGGGTGCGAGTAAATAATCGCCGGATCAACCACCGCATGCCCATGCTCCATGGGCGCGATCGGTGCAGTGCCGCCATCGCGTCTGCCCAGGCTGATGAACATCAGGAACACGGCTGACTGGAACACCGACAAGCCGATGAGCTTCTTCACCAGATTGCTGTGCGCCATGACCGTGTACAGGCCGATCATCAGCAGGATGGCGACGGCAATGTAGGGGTAAAAGCCCAGCACGTCGCTCACCACGCGCCCTCAAAAGTGCTGTCATTGCGAGCGCCGAAGGCGCGCGGCAATCTCGTCAAGTTGGCGCCACGCGATGAGATTGCCGCGGCCGCTGCGCGGCCTCGCAATGACAGCTTTCGATTGGTGGCTCTCACGCCTTCACCTTCCCGCGCCCAGCAAACGCAAAAAACAACAGCATCATCACCGACGCCACGGTGATACCCACGCCCAACTCGACGGCGAGGATGCCGTAGTGCTGGCCCTTGGCCGGGTGAGCGGGGTCGATGGCGTTGTAGCTGAGGAAGTTCTCACCCAGCAGCAAGGTCAGCACACCGGTGCCGGCGTACAGCAGTACGCCCAGCGGTGCGAGCAAGCGCAGGGTCCGCGGTGGAATGACGGCGCGCGCCGCATCCAGGCCGAACACCAGGCCGTACAGAATCACCGCGCTGGCAAAGATCACGCCGGCCTGGAAGCCACCACCAGGGCCGAAGTCGCCATGGAACTGCACATACAGGCCGAACACCATGATCAGCGGCGCCAGCAGCTTGGTGACGATGCGCAGGACGACTTGGTCATGTTGCAAGGCCATTAGTCTTTCGCCCTCGCATCCTGATCCGGCTCACGCTCGCGCGCGCAGCGGCCCAGCAGCATCAGCACCACCATGCCGGCGGTAAAGATGACGACGACCTCTCCCAGCGTGTCGAAGCCGCGATAACTGGCCAGCAGCGTGGTGACGGTATTCGGGATATGCGTCTCGTCGATGGAGGTGACGAGGTACTTCTCGGTGATCGGGTGCTGGTGCACTGGCGTGTCGGCCGCGCCGAATTCCGGCAGGCCCGACAGCGCGTAGATCAACACTGCTCCGCAGCTGCCAGCCACCAGCATGGCGGGGATGGCGCGATCTTTGGGCGTGACTTTCTCACGCGAGCGGGTCAGGCCCAGCGTGGCCAAGAACAGCACCGTGGTCATGCCCGCGCCCACGGCGGCTTCTGTAAAGGCGACATCGACGGCGTCGAGCAGCACGAATACGCAAGCTGCCAACAAGCTGAACAGGCCGGTTAGCATGGCCACGGCAAACAGGCTGCGCAGCCGGGCAATGGCTAGCGCGGTGACGATCATCATCAGCAGCAGGCTGACGTTAATAATGTCCAGCATGGTTCAGCCCTTGCCCTGCTGGCCGCCCAACAAGGGCTTGAGGCCATCGGCGAGTGCGGCCTGCGCCAGCGCGTGACTGGCGGTTGGGCTGGTCAAAGCCAGGAATGCGGCAATCGCAATCAGCCGCACAGCAACCATCCAGTCTGGTGCCTGCAACAACAGGCCGCCCAGGATCATGATTGCCGCCATCGAGTCGGTCATGCCGGCGGCGTGCGTGCGGGTAAAGAACTCCGGCATACGGAACAGGCCGATGCCACTGATGATGGTGAAGCCGCTACCAACCAGCAGCAGCGCCCACGACAGCCCGTCCAAGATTTGCGGCAACATGTTCACGTTCTGGGGCTCACAGGTCGTCGCGCTCCCAGCTCGTGTCCACCCAGCCCAGCTCGCCGTAGTGCATGAGTTTAAGCACGGCGACAGTGCCGATGAAGTTGATCAGCGCATAAACCAGCGCAATATCGAGAAACTCCGGCCGGCCGAACAGGAAGCCAACAACGGCAATAAACAGCACGGTTTTGGTGCCGAACAAATTGACCGCCATGATGCGGTCATAAACCGTAGGGCCGAGCACCGCGCGGGCCAGCGTCAAGGCCATGGTGATCAATATCGCAAGCATTGCCGCGGCAAACATCATGATTGTTTGGCCTTGGGTTCCAGTGCTTTGACCCGCCGTGCCATGCCACCTTCGCGCAAGCTCACCAGCAAATCCTTGTGCACGGTATGCACGCGGATCACGTCGTTACGTACATCGACTGACAAGGTGCCTGGCGTCAGCGTGATGGAATTGGCCAAGATGGTCTCGCTCATGGCCGTGCCCTGATCAATGGGCACATCTTCATACGCAGGGTGCAGTGCACCGCGGCCGCGCAGCACGCGGCGGGTGACGTCAAAGGTGCTCTTGATGATCTCGCCGGCAAGCCATAACCAGTAGCCGATCAACTTGGGCGTGAAGTGCACCGGCGCAACTTCGTGATCGACGACGTCCATACGCCGAGCAATCCACACCACCAGCGCAATAGACAATGCGCCCAGCGACAGAATCAGGCCCGTGTAATGGCCCGACAGCAGCAACCAGAAAATCACCAGCGTCGTCGTCAGTCCCAGGGTGGATTTCATGGCGTCGCCACGGGTCGGGTGTGCAAGGCAGGCAAGACTAGTCGGGGGGCAGGGGGGCGTCAACGGCATCGGCCATTGCAGGGCGGTTCAGGCTGCGCGTGTCCCCACCGCGACGATCACCTCGAAGTACGGCGGCTTTGGCTCGCGCGCGCCACGCCGGCATTCCTGCAAGTCCAGGCCGGCAGCGCCGGCAAGTTGTGCAATCTGCGCCTCGTCAAAACCCAGGTTGACGTGGTCGTACAACTCCGTGGTTGCGGCATGCGTGTGCGCAGCCAGTGTGGCCAGTACTAGCGAGCCACCGGGGCGTAGCAGGCGTGTTGCCTCGGCCAGCACCTGCTGTGGCTGCTTTGAATAGGTCAGCGCGTGCATCAAGAACACTTGGTCAAAGCTGGCGTCGGCGTAAGGCAGTTGGTGCATGTCGCCTTGGTCGAAGCGCACGTGAGCGTGGCCGCTCAAGCGTTGCTGGCCGGCGCTAACCACCGCGGCATTGGCATCGACGCAGGTCACCGATTTGGCCCGGTGCGCGAGCAGTTCGGCGAGCACACCGTCGCCTGATGCAATGTCGATGACATCGCCCAGATTCAACAGTTTGATCAGCGCCAGCGCTGTGGCTTCCCAACTGCGGCCTGGGGAATAGTGCCGCTCCATGCGCCCGGCCACGGACTCCGCCCAGCCGGTGTTGTCGCTACGCGCGCGCACGGCTTCGCTGGCGCGCTCGCGATCAACTGCCAATTGCGGGTCATCCAGGCGGGTGTCGATCAGCGCCCATAGCGCAGCGTTGCCCTCGTCCGAGCTAGTCGGTGTTACCGCGTGGCGCCCATCGCCGGCATCGGCTACCAGGAGGGCCTCGCGCAGCCGGCCCAAATGGGTGGAAATACGGCTTTGCGACAAACCGGTGATGGCCGTCAATTCGGCCACCGTCAGCGATTCGTGCTGCAGCACCCGCAGCAAGCGCAGGCGCGTCGCGTCGCCCAGCAGGCGGCACAGCGCGGTAGTTTGCTCGAGTGAGGACTGGCTCATGGCTGGCGCAGAATAAACAACGGCCCGACCCGGTCAACCGGGTCGGGCCGTTTTACGCAGCGTTTGCTAGCTGGGCTTTTTAGCTGACGATGTAGCGCGCTTGACCCGCGACGTGGCGCTGGCCTTGGGCCGCGCCGACGCAGGCTTGCGTTTGGCGGCCGTGGCTTTGGGCTTTTTGCGGGTGGTCGCCGTCTGCTTCACCGGCGTCGGTGCTTTTTTGGCGGATGCGGCAGTCTTTTTCACAGTGGTTGTTGCCTTTTTGGTTGCGGTGCCGGCGCTTTTGCGCGCCGTTGTCGAAGCTTTCTTGGCCGTCGTGCTCGCTGTCTTGCGGGCAGTGCTGGCGCGCGACTTCGCCGCGGTTGATGTTTTCTTGGCAGCGGCGCTGGTTTTCTTCGCAGCAGTCGATGCCTTCTTGGTTGCGGTCTTCTTCGCAGCGCTAGCGCGCTTGGTTGCAGGCTTGGCGCGTGATTTTGCAGTCGAGCGCGCTTTGCTCGCGGTGCTTTTCGCTGTTGATTTGGCTTTGCTGCTGGCAGTGCTGGCGCGTTTGCGCGCCGTCGCTGTCGTCCTCGATGCTGTGCCTTTGGCGTCGTCGGCCAGGTCAGACACTGTCTTGGCGGCATTGTCCGCGGCTTTTTCGACCGCTTTGGTTGCAGACTGCGTAGCCGTGCGCACTTGTTTGACGGCTTTGCGCGCTGCGGTCTTGGCGGCGGCCAAATCCTGCTTGGCGGTTTTCTTGCCCTGCAGGTTGGCGCTCACTGCATCGGCAAGCTGTGCACGCGTCTCGGTAATAATTTTCAAGCTGGTGCGGGCGTTACTGATCACGCGATCAATGGTGTCCTGCAGCAGGTCGAGCTGGGCAGCAGCGGCATCCTTGACCGAGCCCTTCTTGGTGCTCGACTTGAGACCGTCCAGCACGCGCGTGTAATGCGCTTGCAGGGCGTCCAGCTCATGTTCGGCCAGCTTGGTGATGCCATCGCTCACGATCTTGTTGGCGTTGACGACGGTTTCTATGGATGCGCGGCGCACATCGTCCACCTGACCTTTCAGGCGGCTCAGTTTCCCCTTGGCGGCCATAACTCCCTCAGCTTAAAAAGTAAAGTCGGACGGTGAGTGTAGGTTTGCCCGCGCAAGCTGTCAAAGCAGGGCGCGCGCCGCAAAGCGCCTGCTCATGGGCAATACGGCAGTTTGGAATGTTTCATGCGGTTTACCTGCCGGGGTCAGGCCGATATAGTCGCCGACTCGCATGCACAGGTGTGCAGCGCAACCACACAGCCCAAATGGCGCGGCCAAGCGGTCAGCAGCCGGGGTGCCAGTTCACAAGCAACACGAGACTCCTTATGAGTTATCAGGGTAAAACCATCCAAACGCATGACCTCGGCGACGGTATTGTCGAGCTGCGTTTCGACCGTGAAGACGAGTCGGTCAACAAGTTCGACCAAGCCTGCGTAGCCGAGTTGGGCGAAGCCGCCGCGGCGCTGGGCAAGGCCGACGGCGTCAAGGGCGTTGTCGTTACATCGGCCAAAGACGTGTTCATCGTCGGCGCCGACATCACCGAGTTCGGCGCAGCGTTCAAGCGCAGCGACGAGGAGATGATCGAGTGGTGCGAGAAGACCAACGCGCACTTCAGCGCCTTTGAAGACCTGCCGTTCCCCACCGTCACTGCCATCAACGGCATCGCCCTGGGCGGCGGCTTCGAGATGTGCCTGTCGTCTGACTACCGCGTGATGAGCACCACGGCGCAGGTTGGCCTGCCGGAAGTCAAGCTGGGCATCTTCCCCGGCTTTGGCGGCACCGTGCGTCTGTCGCGGCTGATTGGTGCCGACAACGCCATCGAAATCATTGCTGGCGGCAGCAACGTCAAACCTGACGCTGCACTGGACAACGGCAGCGTGGATGCCGTGGTTGAACCCGGTGCGCTGAAAGATTCCGCAATCGACCTGGTCAAGCGCGCCATTGCCGGCGAGATCGACTGGCAAGCCCGCCGCAAGCAGAAGAAAGGCCCGCTGACGCTGAATCCCATCGAATCGATGATGGTGTTCGAGACCGCCAAGGGGTTTATTGCCGGCAAAGCAGGCAAGCATTACCCCGCACCCGTCGAGGCTGTGAACGTCATCCAAAAGGGTGCAGGCAAGGGCCGCGACGAGGCGCTGAAGATCGAACACAAAGGCTTCGTCAAGGTTGCCAAGACCACCGTGGCCGAAAGCCTGATCGGCATCTTCATGAATGATCAGCTGATCAAGAAGAAGAACAAGAAGTGGGGCAAGCAAGCCAACGAGATCAAGCAGGGCGCGGTGCTGGGCGCAGGCATCATGGGCGGCGGCATTGCCTACCAGGCCGCCAGCACCGGCACACCGATGATCATGAAAGACATCAACAAGCCGGCGCTGGACCTGGGCCTGAATGAGGCCAGCAAGTTGCTGGGCAAGCAGGTCAGCCGCGGCAAGATGGACGCCGCCAAAATGGCCAGCGTGCTCAACAACATCCGTGACACGCTCAACTACGGTGACTTCGGCGAAGTCGATATCGTCGTCGAGGCCGTGGTCGAACGCGCCGACATCAAGAAAAGCGTTTACAAGGACGTGGAAAAGCACGCCCGCGAAGACATCATCATCGCCTCCAACACCTCGTCGATTTCGATTGACGAACTGGCCGAAGGCCTGGCGCGTCCCGAGAACTTCGTCGGCATGCACTTCTTCAACCCCGTGCATCGCATGCCACTGGTCGAGGTGATCCGCGGCAGCAAGACCAGCGATACCGCCATTGCCACCACCGTGGCGCTGGCATCGAAGATGAAGAAAACGCCCATCGTGGTGAACAACTGCCCGGGCTTTTTGGTCAACCGGATCTTGTTCCCCTACTTCTTCGGTTTCGAAGGGCTGCTGCAGGAAGGCGCTGACTTCGCCCGCATCGACAAGCTGATGGAAGGCTTCGGCTGGCCCATGGGTCCGGCCTACTTGAGCGACGTGGTGGGCATGGACACCAGCCAGCACGTGGGCCATGTGCTCGCCGCCGGCTACCCCGACCGCATGCAGCCTGAGGAAGGCCACAAGAGCACGCTGGACCTGATGGTCGAAGCCGGCCGCCTGGGCCAGAAGAGTGGCAGTGGCTACTACAAGTACGAGGAAGACCGCAAAGGCAAGCCCAAGAAGGTCAAAGACGACGCAGCCGCCGGCATCATTGCCCCGGCTGTGAAAGAGACCAAGGAACACAGCGACGAAGAGATCATCGAGCGCCACATGATTCCGATGATCATCGAAACCGCGCGCTGCCTGGAGCAAGGCATCGTCGAGACCGCCGCCGAGGCCGACATGGGCCTGATCATGGGCATCGGCTTCCCGCCGTTCCGTGGTGGTGCGCTCAAGTACGCCGACACGCTGGGCCTGGCCAACATCGTCGAGGCCTGCAAGAAATACGAGCACCTCGGCAAACTGTTCGAGCCCACCGACAAGATGAAAGCCATGGCCGCCGATGGCGCCAGCTACTACGGCTGAACAACACCAGAATTTTGGAGAATTGATATGACTGAAGTCGTAATTGTTGACGCCGTTCGCACCCCCATGGGCAAGAGCAAGAATGGCCAATTTCGCAACGTGCGCGCCGAAGACCTGTCGGCGCATCTGATCAAGGGCATCCTGGCCCGCAACGAGGCCGTCAAGCCCGCCGACATCGACGATGTGGTGTGGGGCTGCGTGCAGCAAACGCTGGAGCAGGGCTTCAACATTGCCCGCAACGCCAGCCTGCTGGCCGGCTTGCCGCACAGCGTGCCGGGGCAAACCGTCAACCGCCTGTGTGGCAGTTCGATGAGCGCCATCCACATCGCCGCTAGCAACGTGCTGGCCGGCCAGGGCGACATCTACCTGTGTGGCGGCGTCGAGCACATGGGCCACGTGCCCATGAACCACGGCATTGATTTCAACCCGCACTTCTCGCTGGTGGCCGCCAAGGCCGCAGGCATGATGGGCTTGACCGCCGAAATGCTCGGCAAGCTCAATGGCATCGACCGCAAGAGCCAGGACGAGTTTGCGCTGGAGAGCCATCGCCGCGCTGTTGCCGCACAAAAGTCGGGCGTCAATGCCGACCAGGTGCTGGCCACCGAAGCGCACGACGAGGCCGGCAACTTCATCATGAGCACGAACGATGAAGTCGCCCGTGCCGACGCCAACCTAGACGGCTTGGGCGGTCTGCGCCCAGTGTTCGACCCACGCGGCACAGTCACCGCCGGCAATAGTTCGGCGCTGTCCGACGGCGCGTCTGCCGTGCTGGTCATGAGCGCCGAAAAGGCCAAGGCACTTGGCCTGAAACCGCTGGTGAAGATCCGCGGCATGGGTTGGGCGGGTTGCGACCCATCCATCATGGGCCGCGGCCCGGTGCCCGCCAGCCAGCAGGCGCTAAAGAAAGCCGGTGTCGATCTCAAGGATATCGACTACTTCGAACTCAACGAAGCGTTCGCCGCGCAAAGCCTCGCCGTGCTCACCGAGATGAAGTTGCTGGATCGCCAGGACGTCATCAACGTGCGCGGCGGTGCCATCGCACTGGGTCACCCGCTGGGTTGCTCGGGTAGCCGCATCACCGGCAACCTGGCACACATCCTCAGCTCCGAAGACGGCACGCTGGGCCTGGCCACCATGTGCATCGGCATGGGGCAAGGTGTGGCAACTGTGATGGAGCGCGTGCACTAAGCACTAGCATGCAAAGCAAGAAAAAGCCCCACCTTCGAGTGGGGCTTTTTTTATTCGCCCTGGACGGACCGTTCTGCAAATGAGCACCGCATCACGCCTTGCTCGCGCCCAAGTTTGCACTTTGCCGCGTAAGCGAAGATAGTTCAGCCTCCGCTCAATCATTGCGAACTTGGAGAAGACCCTTGAGCAAACTCGACGAAGTTTTGGAAAAGTGCACCGCCCAGCTCGAAAAGAGCGGAGTAAAAACGGTGGACGCCACGCTGCTGAAAGCCATTGCAAAAAGCCTCGGCCCGTCTATCTACAACAAGGACAGCTTTTTAGTTGCCGCGAAAGACAAAGATGAAGTCGCGCGCATCAAGAAGAACCTGTTTGAGAAGAAGCTCGGCATCACCGACGAAGCCAAGCAGGACAAGGCCATTGCAGATGCCATTGAAGCCATTGGCTCGCGCACCTCGAACAAGATGCGCCCGGCGTTCTACTATCTGATTGTCAAAGCCACGCGCAAAAGCGGCGCGTACGCTTAAGTATCGCGTTTCAAAAAAGCCTCGGCCGCGTCAGCGTCCGGGGCTTTTTTGTGTTCAAAATGCAGTTACTTCAGGCGCTCTGCCCAGGCGCTGACGGCGGCATCGATCTCGGCATATACCGACTCGTAAATCTCCATCGGCCTGCGGTACGGGTCTTGGATGTCTTGCTTGCTACCCCAGTGGTTCAGCAGGAACACGCGGCCCCGTGATTCGGGGTAGTTGGCGTGTATCCATTGCACATGGCCCGCTTCGGCGGTCAGCAGCACATCGAAATTCTGGATATGGCGCAGCCCCAACTGCTGAGCAATGTGGTCGCGCATCTCCAAGCCATTGCGCCTGCCAACGTCTTGCGCTTCGTCCGTGGCATGCCAGCCCACCATCGCACCCACGCCAGCCGATGCAATGTTGCGATCCGGCAGCGCGCGTTTGAGGGCGTATTCGGCGAGTGGGCTGCGGCAAATGTTGCCGGTGCACACGGTCAGGATGTTTTGCATGGGCGGTGAGGGCGTGGGGCGGCTGCGCATTGTCGCGCGAAAGCCTCGGCTGAGAAACCACGCCAGCACAACTGCGACAGCCGACATTGCTACCCTGCGCGCATGCCAAGCAAAACCTGCATTGCATTGAACAAGCCCTACGGCATGATTTGCCAGTTTTCGGACTCGGGCGGCAAGCCGACCTTGGCGGATGTGGTTGATCAGCCCGACGTGTATCCCGCCGGCCGCCTGGATACCGACAGCGAAGGCTTGGTGTTGCTGACCGACGATGGCGCGCTGCAGGCAGCGATCACACAGCCCGGCAGCCGCCGCCGCGGCAAGTTGTGGAAGACCTATTGGGCGCAGGTCGAGGGCGAGCCCGGCGAGCAGGCGCTGGCTGTATTGCGCAGCGGTGTTGCGCTTAAAGATGGCCAAAGCCGACCGGCAAAGGCCAGCGTGATTGCGCAACCTGAACTATGGCCGCGCGATCCGCCCATCCGGCAGCGACAGTCCATCCCAACCACGTGGCTGGCTCTGCAACTGGCCGAAGGCCGCAACAGGCAGGTGCGCCGTATGACAGCAGCCGTCGGGCATCCAACCTTGAGGCTGATTCGCGCCGCCATCGGCCCGATACACTTGGATGGATTGGCGCCGGGTCAATCGCGCCGGCTGTCCAACGAACAAATCAATCAATTGCGCGCCGCACGTGGCGGCTAAGCAACAAACTACGGAGCCAGACATGCAGCAATTTCAGGTACGGCGCGACGACTTTGCCACCCATCGCATCGTTGATGCGCCGCAGGCCACGCTGGAAGACGGTCAGGTTCGTGTTGCCGTCGAGCGGTTTGCTTACACCGCCAACAATGTCACTTATGCCGCGGCGGGTGACACGCTGGGCTATTGGCAGTTCTTCCCCCCAGCAGATGACACCGACGACACGTGGGGCATGACGCCGGTGTGGGGCTTCGCGACAGTCTCCGAATCACGCCACGCCGATGTCCCGGTTGGCGAGCGGCTGTTCGGCTACTGGCCGCCGGCGCATCAATGGGTGCTGCAGCCCGAGCGCATCAGCGCGCAGCGGCTGTTTGACGGTGCGCCCCACCGCGCGAAGTTGCCGCCGACCTACAACGCCTATTCCCGTGTTGCGGCCGAGCCCGGCTATGACGTCGCCATGGATGCCTACCGCATGTTGCTGTGGCCGCTGTACGTAACCTCGTTTTGCCTGTGCGATGCCTTGGAAAGTGCGGACTATTACAGCGCCGAGCAGGTCGTCATCCTCAGCGCGTCCAGCAAGACCAGCATTGGCTTGGCGCAAGGTTTGGCGGCGGCCGACACTGCCCCGGCAGTGGTTGGCGTCACGTCGCAGCGCAATACACAGTTTGTTGACGAACTGGGCGTTTATGCGTCGGTACTGAGCTACGACGCTGTCGATCAACTGGATACAAGCAAAGCCACCGTCATTGTCGATATGTCGGGCAATAGCGCGCTGTTGTCGTCATTGATTGAGCGCTTGGGCGATGCGCTGAAACAGTGCGTGCTGGTGGGTATGACCCATTGGGAGGCGGCCGGTGGCCAAGGGGTGGCGGCTGATCCGCGCAGCAATTTCTTTTTTGCGCCCAGTCATATTCAAAAGCGCATCGCCGACTGGGGCGCCGACGGTTTTGCCAGCAAGAGCCAAGCGTTCCTCGCCGCCGGTGTTAAGCAAAGCGCAGCGTGGCTGGAGCTGACGGCCGTTGATGGTTTGGCGGCGCTTGCTGCTAAGTATCCAGCCATTTGCAATGGCACGGTGCCGCCGCAGCAGGGCTTGATCGTTAAGCCCTAGCGTTACGGCCTAGTACTGGCTCTGCGACTGCGACTGAAATTGCTGCGTGTCGTGGCGCATCACGTCAACGCGGATGCTCAACTTGGTCTGGCCGCCACCGCCCGACACCACGCCGTTTAGCGGGATGACATCGTTGTAATCGCGCCCCCAGGCGGTGGTGATGTGCTGGCCGCTCGGTTGCGAGTTATTGGTGGGGTCGAGGTCTTGCCAGCCGACATCCGGGCCGCACCACAGGCTCACCCAGGCGTGTGAAGCGTCGGCACCCACCAGCCGGGGTTTGCCGGGCGGCGGCAAGGTTTCGATGTAGCCGCTGACGTAGCGCGCCATCAAGCCCATGCTGCGAAGTGCAGCGATCATCACGTGGCTGAAATCTTGGCACACACCGCGGCGGCCGCGTAGCACCTCGACCACTGGGCTGGCCACGCTGGTGGCCTGGGGGTCGAACGTAAAGTCGCGGTTGATGGCGGTGTTCAGCGCTAGCGCCGCTTCCAATACCGGCCGGCCAGCAGTGAAGTGCGGCTTGGCTAGTGTCGCCAAGGTGGGGTTGACCGGGATCATCAGGCTGGGAAAACCATGCATGGCGTCCGATTCGTCCAGCGTGCCGCTGCGGTGCAGATCGTGCAGCGTTTCCCAAGCCGGCGTTTGCGCGGGGTCAATTGCGGCCGGCGGTGTGACCTCGACATCATGCCGGACGAAAATTTTGAACCGCTTGTGCGGCTTGTCGGCTTCCAGATACAAAAACTTGTTGCCAAGCGCATCGCGGTGCATGCGACTCCAATGCGGCTTCGGCGTAACCCGCACGCCGTAACTCAGGCAATGTTGGTTGGGCGTGTCGCGCAGCAGCATGCGCAACTGATTCTGCGCTTGATCGACCGGCTTCGCGTAGCGGTAGTCGGTGTAATGGCGGATGGTGTAGCGCATCAGCTTGTTGGCACCAGCTGCGCTTGCGACTTGGCACGCCGCGGCGTAAAGCGCGCCTGGATACGCGGCGAGACCTTGCGCAGGCCCTGCTGCAAGCTGTCCAGCCACAGGTCTAGCGGGCCGCCAGGTTGCGGGGCAGCAGCCAAGCCGTCCAACTTGGCCAAGCCCAGGTGAGTGATCTGGTCGGCAATATCACGCACCAAGCCGTCTGCCGGCATTTGCGTGGCTGGTGTGTCGAGTAATTGTTCCAGCCGCATCAAACGCCGGCGCAGGGATTGCGGGTTGGTGGTGTCTGTCACGCTGGCGCGCAACACCGCCAGTCGCTGGTCGTCGTCGCTGCTGCGCGATGCGGTGATGTTGAACAGTTGCAGCAGCGCAGGCACCAGGCCGGCAGGCAGTGTGTCGGTGCCGATCAGGGTGCCGCGCAGCACGCGAACAATGGCCAGGCAATGCTCCAGGGTACTGCCCATCTCGATCACCGCGGCGGCGTTGGTGTCTGGCAGCTCGTTGAGTAGCTGGCCTAGCAGCGCGGTGGTCTGCAGCGCGATGCGCTCGACCTGCCACTGTGGGTGCTCTTGCGCGTCGTCCTCACCAGTCACCGCGCTCAGCGTATGAATCAACTCTGCGGCGCGTGGCACGAAATAGTCCTGAATCGGCTGCGCAGCTTTCGCCAGCGCGTCGATTGTTGGCCACAAGGCGCTGGGATGCGGGCCGCTAATCAAGGCGCGCAAGCCGGGGTCGGCCGCTTGCTGTTCGGTGTCGGCATTCTGGAAATCAGCATTGAGTGGGATGCCGGTGTGAATCCGCAGCAGCGCCAGCAGTTGCTCGGCGGTCTGTTGCCCAGCGAGGTCGCCAGCGTGATCGACGGCCTGCAGGCACAGGCCCAGCAGCCGCGCCAGACTGTCGGTGCGCGCTGCATAGCGGCCCAACCAGAACAAGTTTTCTGCCACCCGCGGCCGCGCCAATTGCATGGCTGTGCTTTGCCGCGGCAGGAACTGCGGCAGGGTCTGTGCTTCGTGCCATGGCTCGGTGCCCAGCACCCACACATCTTTGAACAGCCCGCCATGGCGGGCCGAGTAGCGCCAGCCGTCGGGGCTTTCGCTCGCGCGGGCAATGCCGCCGCTCATCACCCGAAAGCCACTGGCGTTGCCTACCGCAAAGGTGCGTAGTGACACCGGATGCGAGGCCACGCCAAGGTCGGACAACACGGGTGCCGATGGATGGGCATGCGCGGTGTGCGCAACAAAGGCTTCCGGCATCGCCTGGATTTGTTCGGCCAGCGCCAACTTGCTGCTGCGGCTTAGCCCTGGCCCCCAATGGGTGGCGGTGCCGCGGCGGCGATCTACGCGGCGCACCAGCAAGCTGTCGAGCTTGGCCAGCACATGTTTTCGCTCGCTGGAGTTGGCGCACCACCACGTGTCCACCGACGGCAATTTGAGCGTTTCGCCCAAAACGGCTTCGCACAGTTGTGGCAAGGCGCGCATCAGCAGCGGATTTTCCAGCACGCCGCTACCCAGTGGGTTGGCGAACGACAGCCGCCGGTTGCGAACAGCTTGCAGCAGGCCAGCGGTGCCTGTGGCCGTGCGGCGGTTGAGTTCCAGCGGGTCGCAATCAGCATCGAACAGATGGCGCAAGATCACCGAAACCGGTTGCCGGGTATCGGTGCCACGCAGCCAACACCGGCCATGGCTGACTTGCAGGTCGCGGCCTTCGACCAGTGCAATACCGAGTTGGCGGGCCAGCAACAAGTGCTCGTTGTAGGTGTCGCTGGCTTCGCCGCCAGTCATCAGCACGATTTGGTCGGCGTCGTTGTCGGCCAGTTGCATCAGGTTGCTGCGCAGGCTGCGCAAGAATGGCAACACCGGATGCACGCCAGCATCGCGGAACAGGCTGGGGAACACGCGCGAGATGACCATGCGCGAGATCAGCGCGTAGCCCATGCCGCTAGGCGTTTGTGTCCAGTCTTGCGTCACCCATAGCTGGCCATCGGGCGCACGGCCAATCTCGGCGCCGTAGAGCACCAGTTGTTGCTCGGCAGGCACCGAGGCGCCAATACAGGGCAGCAAGAAATCCGGATGGCCGAACACGCATTCGGCGGGCAGTAAGCCACTGCGCAGCAGGCGTTGTTCGCCGTAGATGTCGGCAGCAATCGCGCGCAGCAATTCGGCGCGCTGGGCCAGGCCGGTTTCGATGTCGCGCCAATCCTGGCTGGTGACCACATACGGCAGCAGGTCCAGGTTCCATTTGGGCGCTTTGCTTGCACTGCCGGCGCTGCCACCAATGCCCATTTCGGTCAGCAGGCGGTCGCGCTCGCGGCGGCATTCCTGCACGCGGCGGCTGTCCAGCGCCGAGAACGATTGGATCAGCCGCTGCCAGCCGTCTCTGGGTTGGCCATCGGCGCCGCGCAGGGCGTCGTAGCGCCCGGCGTCGGCCACATAGTTTTGGAAGTTTGTGATCACTGCTTACGCGGAGGCCGAGGGCGCCTATTGTGGCTTGAAGTAAGCCTCGTGGATGCTGCCGTGCACGCCGTTGATGGCGATTTGCAGATTGTCGATAGCTTTATGCAGCTTGTCACCATCGCGCGACAGCGATGCGACCGACAAGCCTTCGATCTTGGTCAGTGCACTGTCCAAGGCCTTGCAGACCGGGCCGGGCGTTGGCAGCAATCCGGCTGCATCACGTGAAGCCGCAAGCGTGAATTGCAGCGAGCGCGGGAAGGCGTGGTTGTGCAGCAGGAACTCGATGACATCCAGCGCCCGCACCGGCCCGCGTACCTCGCGGCGATACATCTGGAAGGCGGATAGCGAATTCAGCGCGCTAACCCACTGAATTTCGTCCAGGCCGGCCAGGTTGTCGGCGGTGTCGGGGAGCAATTTGTCGTAGCGCACGTCCATCACACGCGTGGTCATGTCGGCGCGCTCAAGCATGCGGCCCAGGCGCATGAATTGGTATTCCGGGCCGCGACTCATTGAGCCCTCGACAGCGCCGCGAAACATCTGGCACAGGTCGATCACGCCGCGCAGATAAGCGCTGCGCGCCGCCGAGCGCTGCAATGACTTGGCACCCTTGTTTTTGACATGGTCGCGCAGGCGCAACAGTGCCTCCGACAGCTCGCGCGGCACGCGGTCACGTATCACTCGCAGGTTTTCGCGCGCGAACAGTACGGTTTGCAAGATCGAGCCCGGGTTGCGCGTGTCGGTGAGCAAAAAACCCAATACCGAGGCCTCGTCGTCGCCAATGTCCAGCGCATCAAAGGTGTGTGCCTGACCACAGGTCTCGATCAAGGTGCGCCAGCGCACGTGGCTGACATCTGGCACGTCCAGAATCATTTCGGACTCGGCCAAAATGATGCGCGCAGTGTTTTCGGCGCGTTCGATGTAGTGGCCGAACCAGTAGAAGTGTTCGGCGACTCGTGAAAGCATCATTTGCCACCTCCATCTTGCACAATCCAGGTGTCCTTGCTGCCACCACCTTGCGATGAATTGACCACCAGCGAGCCCTCGCGCATGGCCACGCGCGTCAGCCCGCCCATGGTGACCGCCTGCTTCTTGGCCGACAGGATGAATGGCCGCAAATCGACGTGCCGCGGCGCAATGCCGCCCTCGCAGGCAGTGAGCACGGTCGAAAGGTTGAGGCAGGGCTGGGCAATCCAGTTGCGTGGGTTCTTGCGAATTTGCACGGCGGTTTTCTTGCGCTGTGACTCGCTGGCATGCGGGCCCACCAGCAAGCCGTAACCGCCAGACTCATTGGCCGGTTTGACGACCACTTCGTCCAGGTGCTTCAGCACGTAGTCGCGCTGCTCGGGGTCGGCGCACAACCAGGTGGGCACGTTGGGAATGATGGGCTCTTCGTTGCAGTAGTAGCGGATGATGTCCGGCACGAAGGCATACACCACTTTGTCATCAGCCACGCCGGCGCCGGGCGCGTTGGCAATGGCTACTTTGCCGGCTTTCCAGGCGCGCATCAGGCCCGGCGTGCCGAGGATGGAATCCGGGTGGAACACCTCGGGGTCGAGGAACATGTCGTCGATGCGCCGGTAGATCACATCGACCTGCCGCAGGCCGTCAATGGTGCGCATGAACACGCGGTCTTTGTCGTCCACCGTCAGGTCAGGGCCTTCGACCAGCTCCACGCCCATTTGCTGGGCCAGGTAGGAGTGCTCGAAGTAGGCCGAGTTGTAGATGCCCGGCGTTAGCACCGCAATCGTGGGGTTGGCTTTGCCACCGGGGGCGAGGTCGGCCAGGGTGGAATAAAGCTGCTGCGGATACGCATCGACCGGTTGAATCGTGCGGTTCTGGAACAGTTGCGGGAAAATGCGCTTCATCACGCCGCGGTTTTCCAGCATGTACGACACGCCGGAGGGCACCCGCAGGTTGTCTTCCAGCACGTAGGTTGTGCCTTTGGCATCGCGGATCAGATCGGACCCGCAAATATGCGACCACACGCCGTGTGGCGGCTTGACGCCGACGCACTCCGGGCGAAAGTTGACCGACTTTTCTAGCACCCACTCCGGGAACACGCCGTCCTTGACGATTTGCTGGTCGCTGTAGATATCACCGATGAACTGATTCAGCGCGCCGACGCGCTGTTTGAGCCCGGCCTCGATGCGCGTCCACTCACTTTGCAGGATGACGCGCGGGATGATGTCGAACGGCCATGCACGGTCGATGGCATCGCCCTGGCTATACACCGTAAAGCTGATGCCCATGGTCTCGATGGCCAGCGCAGCGGCTTGGCGCGCCTGCTCGATTTCCTCGGGCGACAATTGGCCGAAGAACTTGAGGATGGCACTGGCCACCGGTTCATTCTTGCGGGCCGGGTTGAGCAGCTCGTCGTACATGCCAGCTTGTCGCAAGCCGGCAAACTTCTTCGGGACTCCCATCAAATAACCTCTTGTGCGGGGCGGCGCAGATCCAGCGTTACACGATAACGGGGATTGCGCTCAACTGCTGGCACGTCCATGACGCCCGGGCTGTGCCCGAAAGCTTGAAAGCGTGACAGGCGGCGGCTTTCGGCCTCGTTGGCGTTGACCGGGAAGCTGTCGTAATTACGCCCGCCTGGGTGGTGCACGTGGTAGGTGCAGCCGCCCACCGAGCGTTGATTGGCGGTGTCGTACAAGTCGAACCGCAATGGATTGTTGGCCGCGATGGTGGGGTGCAGGCACGACCATGGCTGCCAGGCGCGATAGCGCACGCCCGCCACCCACACGCCACTGGTTTCGGTGCGCGTCAGCGGCACGCGGCGGCCGTTGCACAGCAGTACGTAGCGCTCAGCGTCGGGCCCGCTGAGCTTGACTTGCAGGCGCTCCAATGATGAATCGACGTAACGCGCGGTGCCGCCACCGCCGGGCTCCTCGCCCATGGTGGGCCATGGCTCCAGCGCGGTACGCAGCTCCAGCGTGTGTTCGCCCAGCGTGGCCGTGCCGATGTGCGGGAAGCGGAACTCGATATGCGGCGCAAACCAGTCCATGGCCGCGTCAAAACCCGCGCTTTGGAGGTTGCCGACAATGGCGCCCAAGTCGCGCTCCAGGTAATGCGGCAGCAACATTTCGTCGTGCAGTTGCGTGCCCCAGCGGCGCAGTGGCTGCTTGTAGGGTTGTTGCCAAAACCACGCCACCAAGCCGCGCACCAATAATTGCTGGGCCAGGCTCATCTGCGCATGCGGCGGCATCTCGAAGGCGCGGAATTCCACCAGGCCCAGGCGGCCGGTACTGGAATCCGGCGAGTAGAGTTTGTCGATGCAAATCTCGGCGCGGTGGGTGTTGCCGGTGAGGTCGGTCAGCAGGTTGCGGAAGATGCGATCGACCAGCCACGGCGGGCTGCTTTGCTCGCGGCTCGGTACTTCCGACAGCGCCACTTCTAGTTCGTAAAGTGTGTCGTCGCGGCCTTCATCGGCGCGCGGTGACTGGCTGGTGGGCCCGATGAACAGGCCCGAGAACAGGTACGACAGGCTGGGGTGGTTCTGCCAGTAGCGAATCACCGAGGCCAACAAATCGGGCCGGCGCAGGAACGGGCTGTCGGCCGCCTGCTGCGCGCCCAGCACAATGTGGTTGCCGCCGCCGGTGCCCGCATGGCGGCCATCGACCATGAACTTTTCCGTACCCAGGCGCGCCAAGCGTGCCTCTTCGTACAGCACATTGGTGTTGTCGCACAGCGCTTTCCAGCTGGCCGACGGATGAATATTGACCTCGATGACACCGGGGTCGGGCGTAATCTTGATCAGTTGCAGGCGCGGGTCGTGCGGGGGCGGGTAGCCCTCGATGCGCACGGGTTGTTGCATGTCTGAAGCGATGGCCTCGATTTGCTCCAGCAGCGCCAAGTAATCATCGGCACTGTGCGTGGGCGGCATGAATACCGACAGCAGGCCATCGCGCGGCTCCAGCACCAGTGCGGTGCGTATGCTGCCAATCTCGTCCGGTGCCAGCGGCTCGGTGGGTTGCGGCTGTTCCTGGCGGCGTTCGCCGATTTTTGCGGCGTCACCATACGGTGCAAGCGGGCGTTGCTGAACCATGGGGTCAGCCGGGATGACCTGCTCGGCAGGTTTCGCACTACGGCCGCTGGGCAATTGATCTAGCGGCAGGCGCAAGCCCGCTGCCGAGTCGCCAGGGATCAGGTACAGCTTGCCGCGGCGGCTTTCCCAAACTTCCGACATCCAGCCGGCTTGGGCTTTTGTTTGCCAACGCTGAATGGGCAGCACGTAGCTGCGTGGCTCGCTCAGCGGCTTGCTGAATACACGCGCCAGGCGGGCGCGGGTTTCGGCGTCGTCCAGGTCGGCGTCTTTGACATCCATGCCCGGTGGCAACTTGCCTTCCTCGGCAAGATAATGCAGTGGGTCTTCGTAAGTTGGGCTTGCACAGTCGGCAGGCACACCCAGGCGATGGGTGAGCGCGTCGGCAAAGGCCTTGGCCGTGCCAATGTCGGTGTCGGAGCCTTCGGATTTAAGCGCTAGCAAATCTGGCTGCGTCCACACTGGCTGGTCGTCGCCGCGCCAGATAATCGAATAGGCCCAACGCGGCAACGATTCACCGGGGTACCACTTCCCCTGGCCGTAGGTGAGCAAACCTTGCGGCGCGTAGCGTTTTGCCAGACGCTCGGCCAATTCTGCAGCGCGTTTTTGTTTGCTTGGCCCGACGGCGGCGGTGTTCCATTCGGCGCCCTCCATGTCGTCGATGGACACGAAGGTAGGCTCGCCGCCCATGGTCAGGCGTACGTCGCTGGCGGTCAGCGCTGCGTCAATCTTTCTGCCGACCGCGTCAATGTTGTGCCATTGGTCGTCGGAATAGGGTTTGGTAACACGCGGCGTCTCATGGAAGCGCGACACCGCCATGTGGTGCTCGAACTCCACTTCACATTCGTCAACGGCGCCAGTGATGGGTGCAGCCGAGCCGGGCTCAGGCGTGGCCGCCAGCGGAATATGCCCCTCGCCGGCAAACAGGCCCGAGGTCGGGTCTAGGCCGACCCAGCCGGCGCCAGGTACATACACCTCGCACCAGGCGTGCAGGTCGGTAAAGTCGGTGTCGGTGCCGGATGGGCCGTCCAGCGCCTCTTGGTCGGCTTTAAGCTGAATCAAATAGCCCGAGACAAAACGCGCCGCAAAGCCCAAATTGCGAAACAGCTGCACCAATAGCCAGCCCGAATCACGGCAGGAGCCGGAGCCGATTTTTAATGTTTCCTCCGGCTTTTGTACGCCCGGTTCCATGCGCACCAAGTAAGAAACACGCCGTTGAACGAGTTGGTTGATTTCAACCAGGAAGTCGATGGTTGATTGGCCCTTGAACTCGACCTCATCAATCAGCTTTTGCAGCAGGCGCTTGGGCGTGCGGTGCTCGAGAAACGGCGCTAATTCCGCGGCCAATTCCTTGGGGTATTTGAAGGGGACTGTTTCGGCGGATGCGTCAAGGAAAAAGTCGAACGGATTGAACACCTCCATGCGTGCCAGCAAATCGACCTCGACGTGGAAATACTCAACCGGTTCGGGAAACACCAGCCGCGCCTGCCAGTTGCTCTGCGGGTCTTGCTGCCAGTTGATGAAATGCGGCTCGGGCTTGACCGTAAGGCTGTACGACTGCACTGGCGTGCGCGCATGCGGGGCAGGGCGCAGGCGAACGACTTGCGGCGACAGTTTCACCGGCCGGTCGTAGCGATAGAGCGTCTTGTGATTCAGTGCAACCGTGATGGACATTATGTTTGGCGAGGCCTCTTAGGCAGCGAAATGCTGGCAGCAACCGTAACAGACCGTTGCTGCAGGGCAGCAGCCGCGCGTTGTGCGCGCTAGCGCGCTCACGCGGGGGTTTTATTGAATCAATGGGGCAGCAATTTGCACGCCAGATTAACTAACAAGCGTTCGCTATTGCGCGAGATGGCGCTAGATGGAATGAATCAATGAACGCTTGCCAAGCCCATCGAAACCGTATGTTCGATGCGGCGCCACCGAGACGGCCCGAGACGGCTGATCTCAATTAGATGATTGTGCCGAGCAACCGACACGGGGTGAAACCCCGTGCTCGGCGCAGCAATAGAGGCGCAAACGAAACATTGCAAGATGGTGCCGAGGAGAGGACTTGAACCTCCACGGGGTTTCCCCCACTGGCACCTGAAGCCAGCGCGTCTACCAATTCCGCCACCTCGGCAAAGGGGCTTCGCTAACGGCATTGCACCGTTGCGGGGCGCGGATTTAAGCGGTTTTTACGCACAATGTCAACGGATTGGCCCGTGCAGGCTGTATGATAGTGGCTATGACACGGAAGACCCCGCGTTGGCAGGATGCCGACCCCGCGCACGACCGCGAACAGCGGCGTTACGACACGCCCGCGCCGTCGCGCGAATTTATCCTCAAAACACTGCACGACCACGGCAAGCCGATGAGCCGGCAGGCCTTGCTGCGCCATTTCGACATCCGTGAGCCGGAAGTCGAGGAAGGCCTGCAGGTGCGCGTGGCGGCGATGATCCGCGACGGACAACTGGTGGAAAACCGCCGGCAGGCCTTGGGCATTGCCGAGCGTATGGACTTGGTGGCTGGCCGCGTGATCGGCCACCGCGACGGTTTTGGCTTTGTGAACCCCGAAGCAGGCGGCGACGACATTTTCCTGTCGCCGCGGCAAATGCGCGCCTTGATGCACGGCGACCGCGTGCTGGTGCGCGTGGTCAAAACTGATGATCGCGGCCGCATGGAAGGCTCGGTGGTCGATGTGCTTGAGCGCAAGACCCAGGAGTTGGTTGGCCGCTACATGCACGAGCACGGTGTGGGTTTCGTGATCCCGGACAACACCCGTATCACCCAAGACGTGGTGGTGGCGGACGCCGACCGAGGTGACGCCGAGCACGGCCAGATCGTCACGGTTGAATTGCTGGAGCAACCCACTAAGCGCACCCAACCCATCGGCCGCATCAAGCAAGTCTTGGGCAACCACATGGCGCCGGGCATGGAGATCGACATTGCCGTGCGCAGCCATGGCGTGCCGCATGAATGGCCGGCCGATGTGCTCAAGGCCGTCAATGGCCTGGACGAGCAAGTGCCCGAGGCCGCCAAGCAAGGCCGTACCGATTTGCGCCAAGTACCACTGGTGACTATCGATGGCGCCGACGCGCGCGACTTTGATGATGCCGTTTATGCCGAAAAAACCCGCGACGGCTGGAAGCTGCTGGTGGCGATTGCCGATGTGTCGGCATACGTGAAGCCAGACTCGGCCCTGGACGCTGAAGCGCATAACCGGGCGACGTCGGTTTACTTCCCTGGCAGTGTCATCCCCATGCTGCCCGAGGTGCTGTCCAACGGCCTGTGCTCGCTCAACCCCGAGGTTGATCGCCTGTGCATGGTTTGCGAGATGCGCGTCGATGAGGACGGGCACGTCACGCGCAGCAAGTTCTATGAGGCGGTGATGAAGTCTGCCGCGCGCTTGATCTACGACGATGTGGCCGCCGCGCTGGACGCGCCGAAAAAAGCGCCGGCCAAGATCAAGCCCCTGTTGCCGCAGTTGCAGGCGCTACACAGCCTGTTTGAAGCATTGCACGGCGCACGCAAACAGCGCGGTGCCATCGACTTCGAGAGCAACGAAACGCGCATCGTGTTCAGCGATGACCGCAAGATCGAACGCGTGGTGCCAGTGGTGCGCAATGTGGCGCACAAGATGATCGAGGAATGCATGATTGCCGCCAATGTGCAGGCGGCCAAAAAGCTCGAGAAAGCCAAGATCCCGACGCTGTTCCGCGTGCACGACACGCCGCCCACCGAGAAGCTTGCCGACCTGCGCGCCTTCTTGGCCGAGCGCGGCCTGGGTGTTGGTGGTGGCGACAAACCCGAGGCGCACCACTTCGCCCAATTGATTGGCGAACTGGACGGCCGCGACGATCAGCGCCTGGTGCAAACCGTGCTGTTGCGCAGCATGTCGCAGGCGGTGTATCAGCCCGAGAACAAGGGACACTTTGGCTTGGCATTGGACAGCTATGGGCATTTCACCTCGCCGATCCGCCGCTATCCCGACCTGCTGGTGCATCGCGGGCTCAAACATTTGTTGTGTCAGCAGCCTGTCAGCAAGTTTGCGTATTCATTGCCGCAGATGGAGCAACTTGGAGCGCATTGCAGCGCCAACGAGCGCCGCGCCGACGAGGCCACGCGCGATGTCGTCGATTGGCTCAAGTGCGAGTTCATGCGCGAGCGCGTGGGCGAGCAGTTCAGCGGTTTGATCGTCAGCGTGACGTCGTTCGGCCTTTTCGTCGAGTTGGACGACATCGCCGTCACAGGTTTGGTGCACGTCAGCCACTTGTCGAACGATTATTACCACTTCGAGTCGAAGTATCATCGGCTGCGCGGTGAACGGAGCGGGCAAGTTTTTCGGCTCGCCGACCGCATGCAGGTCAAGGTTGTGCGCGTTGATCTGGATGAGCGCAAGATAGATTTCGAGCCTGTCGGCGCCGGGCGTAAAAGCAAGCGTCGCTAAAGCGCACACAGGGTTCTTCAAAAGGAGATGAAGCTATGACAGTACGGACACATGCACGCATTGCACTGGTAACAGCGGCAACCGTCGCACTAACCGCCTGCGCGGCCGACGACCCCAACAAACGCGCCAAGCGCGGCGCCGCCATCGGCGCGCTGGTTGGTGCAGTGGCCGGCCATCAGGTTGACGGCGACAAGGGCCGCTACGTCGGCGCCGTGGTTGGCGCATTGGCCGGTGGTGCAGTCGGCAACTACATGGACAAGCAAGCTGCCGAACTGGAACGCCAGTTGGCCGCCGAAGCCGCCCGCGACGAGTTGCAGATCACCCGCATTGCCAACGATGCGCTCAAGATCGGCATTGCCTCGGACGTGAGCTTTCCGTTCGACAGCGCCGACGTGAAGCCGGGGGCACAGGCGACGTATTCCAAGATCGCCAATGTGCTCAAGGACTACGACAAGACCATCGTCCACATCGTCGGTCACACCGATACCTCGGGTAGTGCGAGTTACAACCAGGGCTTGTCCGAGCGCCGCGCGCAGTCGGTATCCAGCCTGATGAGCAATTACGGTTTGAACACCGCACGCACACTCACCGAAGGCCGTGGCGAACGCGAGCCGCTGGTGCGCACTGGCGATGGCGTCAACGAAGCCGCCAACCGCCGCGTTGACATCGTCATCAAGCCGGTGGTCGAAGGCCAAGAGCAACAAGCCTACGCACCGCCGCCTTACCTCGGCTCATAACGGTCAGGCAATCGTTCCAACGTCGCAGTCCTTTGGGCTGCGGCGTTTTTTTATTCTGGCCCTGTCTCGCAAGCGATTGGCTAAACTCGCCGCATGAGCAAATTCCGATCATCCTCGCAGGAGCTTTGTGCCGGTTGGCACGCAGTGCAGGCCATCCTGGCGCGCCGCCCGCAAGCGGTGCAACAGCTTTGGTTGGCCGCCGGGCGTGATGATGACCGCGCTGCGGAAGTTGTGTCATTGGCGGAGCACGCCGGGGTGGCGATTCAGCGCCGCAGCCGCGCCGACCTGGACGCGCTGGCGCCGGGCATTCGGCATCAAGGCGTTGTGGCGCAAATCACGCCCGCCCAGCCGGGCAACATCAATGACCTGGATGCCATGCTCGACAGCACGCCAGGTGATGTGCTGCTGCTAGTGCTCGACCAGGTGCAAGACCCCCATAACTTGGGCGCTTTGCTGCGCACCGCCGATGCTGCCGGGGCTCATGGCGTGATTGTGCCGGCCGACCGCGCGGCGTCACTCACGCCAGCTGCGCGCAAGGCTGCCGCCGGCGCGGCTGAAACCGTGCCGCTGTTTCAGGTCACCAATTTGGCGCGGGTGCTGCAAAGCCTGCAGCAACGTGGCATTTGGTTGCACGGCTTGGCGGGCGAGGCCACAGGCGCGATTTTTGACGCCGATCTCAAAGGCCACGTGGCCTTGGTGCTGGGCGCCGAGGGCTCGGGCCTGCGCAAGCGCACGCGTGACCTGTGCGATGGCCTGTGGCAGTTGCCGATGGCGGGCACGGTCGAGAGCCTGAACGTGTCGGCCAGTGGGGCGATTGCCCTGTATGAAGCGGTGCGTCAGCGCCGAGCGTAACCTTGCCGGCTGTCGGGCCTTCCTGAATCGCGCGCAGCGTTCCTGCTGTGGGGCGGTTTTTTACCCCCCTGGAAGTGCCGTGCCTTATACCCCTTTTCGAACCCAAGTTACGTAGAAGGATACCCTTTTCC
>JAAFAL010000086.1 GCA_018222345.1 bacterium | reverse complement strand
AGTGCGCGATCATAGCCCGCACCCCAATTAAACAACAGGATTGCTGATGACAACTTTGCAAGGCCGTGTGGCCGTCGTGACCGGTGCCGGCTCTGGCATCGGCCGTGCCACCGCCCAACTGCTAGCCCAGCGCGGCTGCAAGTTGGCGATTTCCGACGTCAACGCGGCTGGCTTGAGCGAAACCGCCGAACTGATACAAGCCGCAGGCGGTGAAGTGCTGCAACACACGCTGGATGTGGCAGACCGCGCCGCCGTGTATGCCTACGCCGACACCGTGGCCGAAGCCTGGGGCGGCGCCAATATCGTCATCAACAATGCCGGCGTCGCGCTGGCGCAACCGGTCAAAGAGCTGAACTACGCCGATTGGGAGTGGGTGTTCAACATCAACTTCTGGGGCGTCGTGCATGGCACACACGCGTTCATGCCACAGTTGCTGGCTGGCGAGGCCGGTCACATCGTCAATATTTCCAGCCTGTTCGGGCTGATTGGCGTGCCATCGCAAGCCGCCTATTGCGCCAGTAAATTTGCCGTACGTGGGTTCAACGAATCACTGCGCGGCGAACTCGACGGCACACAGGTGAACATCACCAGCGTGCATCCTGGGGGCATCGACACCAACATTGCTGCGGCCTCGCGCTTCACCGCCGGCCCGGATGGCAAACGCGACAAAGCCGGCGCTGTGAAAGCCTTCAAACAGGCCGCCATCACCTCGCCAGAACAAGCCGCGCAGCAAATTGTCCAAGGCATCGAGCGCAATACACCGCGCGTGGTCATTGGTAGAGACGCCAAATTTGTTGGCACCGTCGAGCGTTTGCTGCCGACGGGCTACCACGGGCTGCTACGCCGCTACCTCAATAAACTCTCGGAGTCTTAATGAACAATTTCGGAGCCATCGTTGCCGGCTTGTTTGTTGGCATCGGCGTGCTGAGCGCAGGCTGGTTTGCCGCCGGCGCAGTGGGCGAGTTCAAGGACGCGCAGCGCTACGTCACCGTCAAAGGCCTGGCCGAACGCGAAGTGCCGGCCAACTTGGCCATCTGGCCCGTCGTGTTCAATGCTGCCGGAAATGACCTGGGCAAAGTGCAAGACGACATTGAGGCCGATACCGAAAAAGTCATCGCCTTTTTGGCGAACTATGGGCTTGACGGCGACGCTGTGACGCGCAGCGCGCCGCGCATCGAAGACTATTTGGCGCGTGGTTATTCGGGCGGCAACCGGCCCGAGAACCGTTATTCTGCCGAGGCTACTGTGCTACTGCGTAGCGAAGATATTGCCGCTGTGAAACAAGCCCAGCAAGATGCTGGCAAGCTGGTGCGTGAAGGTGTGGTGCTGCTCAATCAATGGGGCGCACAAACGCAGTTTCTGTTCACCGAACTCAATGCCATCAAGCCCGAAATGATTGCCCAAGCCACACAGGCCGCGCGTGAGGCCGCGGCCAAGTTTGCCGACGACTCCGGCGCGCGTGTTGGCGGCATCCGCCAGGCCAACCAGGGCCTATTCACGATCAGCGACCGCGACGCTCACACGCCTGAGATCAAGAAAGTGCGTGTGGTTTCCACCGTCGATTATTTCCTTGTTGGGGATTAAGTGGCCGGCGCTTGGCGTCGTGCTGGCCGCCTGTATAACTGCACCGCTGGCTGCAGAACCGGCGTCGGTTTACGTGCCGGAAGTTGTCAACAGCTACCCGCACAGCACGACGGCGTTCACGCAAGGCCTGGTGTTCTGGGGCGACCGCCTGATCGAAAGCACCGGAGGTTACGGCCAGTCGCGGCTGATCGAAACCGAACGCTGGACGGGCACGCCCATCCGATCATATGAGATTGGCGACGAGTATTTTGGCGAGGGCATCACCGTGCTGGGCGACCTGCTGTACATGCTTACGTGGAAACGCGGCGACGTGCTGCGTTTTGATGCCAGATTCAAGCCACTCCAGCCACTGGAGTTGCCTGGCGTAAGCTGGGGGCTGACCACCGATGGCCAAGCCCTGATCCGCAGTGATGGCAGCAACACACTGACCTGGCACGCGCCGGACGACTTGAGCGTGCAGCGCCGCGTGCAAGTCAGCGACGATGGCGCGGCAATCGACAAGCTTAACGAGCTGGAATGGGTCGATGGCTTGATCTACGCCAATATTTGGCACTCGGATCGCATTGCCGCAATCGACCCCGAAACAGGCCGTGTACGGCATTGGCTGGACTTGACTGGCCTAGACCGCGCCACGCGCCGCCCCGGCAATGAGCAAGTGCTCAACGGCATTGCGTGGAAGCCCGGCAGCGACCTGCTGTGGGTTACGGGAAAACGTTGGGGCAAGCTCTATACGATTCGCTTGCCTGAACGCCCTCACCCCTAGCCCCTCTCCCTCCAGGAGAGGGGAAAAATTCCTTCTCCCATGGGGAGAAGGTGGCACGTAGCGTCGGATGAGGGGTGGATACTGTGACGAGATTGCCGCGGCGCTTTGGGCCTCGCAATGACAGCCACTTTATTTCAAGGCGTATTCCAAATCCGCCCGCAAATCTTCGACATCCTCAATGCCCACCGAAAGCCGGCACAGACTGTCGCTGATGCCCAACTCCGCCCGCGTTTGGGCTGGCACACTGGCGTGGGTCATGATCGCCGGGTGCTCAATCAGGCTCTCGACACCGCCCAGGCTTTCGGCCAACTGGAACAACTCGGTGCGCTCCAGAAAACGCCGTGATTCGTCCAGCCCACCCTTGAGCGTGAGGGTGATCATTCCGCCGTACTGGGTCATCTGCTGCTTGGCGAGTGCATGCTGCGGGTGGGACGCCAGGCCCGGATAAATCACCTGATCGACAGCCGAGTGCTGTTCCAACCAGGCCGCCAACTCAGCGGCGTTTTCGCTATGGCGCGCCATGCGCAGCGGCAGCGTTTTCAGGCCGCGCAGTGCCAGGTAGGCATCAAAGGGCCCGGCAATGCCGCCGATGGCGTTTTGCAGGTACTCCATGCGCTCGGCCAGCTCGGCGTTGTCGCCCACCACAGCAATACCGCCAACCATGTCGGAATGGCCGTTGAGGAATTTGGTCGCCGAGTGCATCACCAGATCAAACCCATGCTCCAACGGGCGCTGGGCGCACGGCGTAGCGAAGGTGTTATCCGCAACAGTAATGATGTTCTTGCTGGCCGCGATAGCCACCACGGCATCCAGATCAACCAGCTTGAGCATCGGATTGGACGGCGTTTCCACCCAGATCATCCGCGTTGCATCGGTGACCGCAGCGGCAATATTGGCCGGGTCACGCATATCGACGTAACTGATCTTCAAGCTTTGCGTGCGCTCACGGACGTTGCTCAGCAGGCGATAGGTTCCGCCGTACAGGTCATCCGAGGCAATGATGTGATCGCCTGCATCAAGCAACTCCAACATCGTTGCGGTGGCCGCCATGCCGGACGCAAACGCAAAGCCGCGCGTGCCCGACTCGAGGTTGGCCACGCAACGCTCGTAGGCAAAGCGTGTTGGATTGTGGCTGCGCGAATATTCGAAGCCCTGGTGCTGGCCGGGGCTAGCCTGCGCATAGGTGCTGGACGTGTAGATCGGCGGCATCACCGCGCCAGTCGAAGGATCGACCTGCTGGCCGCCGTGGATGGCGCGGGTGGCGAGTTTTCGGGTGTCTTGGCTCATGCGCCAATTCTAGGTGATTGGCGCTCTGGCCGCGCCCCGACGGCACGGCCAGAAGCACGCATCAATGCCCGCCCGACTCGGCTTGCACTTCACCTGGCGAACGCATGTCACTGCCACCGCCCTTGCGCCGCCAGCCGTGGAACTTCTCGACGAACTCCAGCAACTTTTGCGGTGCGTTGGCTCGGCTCCATTCGCCAGCCGCATACTTGTTGGCCTCAGCCAGCGTGGGATAGGTGTGGATCACGCCCATGATCTTCTTCAGGCCCAGGTTGTACTTCATCGCCAAGGCGTACTCGGCCAGCAGGTCACCGGCGTGTTCACCAACGATGGTCACACCCAGAATTTTGTCCTTGCCCGGTGGTGTCAGCACTTTGACGACACCATGCGCCTCGCTGTCGGCTATCGCGCGGTCGAGATCATCAATGCCGAAGGTGGTCACCTCGTAGTCGATGCCCTCTTCCTTGGCACTGAGTTCGTTATGGCCCACATGGGCAACCTCGGGCTCGGTAAACGTGGCCCACGGCACCACTGAATAATCGACCTTGAATTTCTTGAATGCGCCGAACAATGCATTGACCGCGGCATACCAAGCCATATGTGCTGCGGTGTGCGTGAACTGGTACGGCCCCACAACATCGCCGGCGACAAAAATGTTCGGGTATTTGGTCTGCAGGTGGTCGTCGGCGACGATGGTCCGGTTGGTTTCGATGCCGAGTTCTTCCAGGCCGTAGCCTTCCAAACGTGCTTTGCGACCCAAGGCTAGCAGCACCAAGTCGAACTCCACGCGCTCTTCGTCGCCCTGCTCGTTGGTGATGACCAGGAACTGCTTGTCGCCGTCCTGCTCAAAACGCTGGCCGCGGCAGTTGGTGCGCAAGTTGACGCCTTCGGCGCGGAACTGGCTCATCACCATCTGGGAGATTTCCGGGTCTTCGCGGCCCATGATGCGGTCGCTGGCCTCGATCTGGGTGACGTTGGCGCCCAGGCGGTGGAAGCTTTGCGACAGTTCACTGCCGATGGGTCCACCACCCAGCACCAGCATTTTCTTGGGCAGTTCGCGGATGTTCCAAATGGTGTCTGAGGTGTAGTAGTTGACGTCTTCCACGCCCGGAATCGGCGGCACGAGTGGCTCGGCGCCGGAGGCGATGACAATGCTGCGCGTGGTCAGCGTCTTGCCGTTGACCTCAACCGTCCACGGCGAGGTGATCTTGGCCGTGCCTTCGATGACATCCACACCCATGTTGCTGTAACGCTCAACACTGTCGTGCGGCTCGACCTTGGCGATGATGTCTTGCACACGCTCCATCACCTCGCCAAAGTCGAAATCGGCGTTGGCATTCTTGATACCAAACTCTTCGCTGCGCGCGATGTGCGACATGAACTTGGCGCTGCGAATGATGGCTTTGGACGGCACGCAGCCGTAGTTCAGGCAGTCGCCACCCATCTTGTGCTTCTCGATCAGCGTGACCTTGGCCCGCGTAACCGCGCCGATATAACTGGTGACCAGCCCAGCGGCGCCGGCGCCAATCACGACGATATTGCGATCAAATTGTTTGGGTTTGTCCCAGCCCTTGTACACCCGCCGCGCCTTGATGAAGCCCAGCACCTTCTTGGCGATGATGGGGAAAATGCCAAGCAAGACGAAACTGCCGATCAATCCCGGCGAGACGATGCCGCCCAGTGAATCGATCTGGGCGATCTGCGTGCCGGCGTTCACGTACACAATGGTGCCGGCCAGCATGCCGATCCAGCTCACCAGCGCGAAGGTGATGGTCTTCATGGGCGTCAGGCCCATGGCGAGATTGATAACAAAAAACGGGAACGCCGGCACCAAGCGCAGACCGAACAGGTAAAACGCGCCGTCTTTTTCCACACCCCTGTTTATTGCCTTCAGGCGCTGGCCGTACTTGTTCTGCACCATGTCGCGCAGCGCAAAACGCGCGATCAGGAAGGCCAGCGTGGCGCCCACAGTGGAGGCGATGGACGCCAGCACGGTGCCAATCACCAGCCCAAACACTGCACCTGCCGCCAGTGTGAGAATGGCTGCGCCCGGCAGCGACAAGGCTGTCACCGCAACATACAAGGCAACAAAGCCCAGCGCCGTACCCAGCGGATTTGCCTGATAAAAATTATCGATAGCCGCTTGCTGCGACTTCAAATAATCCAGACTAAAAAAGCGCCCGAGGTCGAGGGCGAAAAAGGCAATGACCGCAGCGATGACCGCCAGGATCAGAACGAGGCGTGAACGAGACATGTATTTTCCCCGGAATGTGTGTGCTCCCTACGACCGGCATCTTGGCAGATGGTGGCATCACGTGGGGGCATGAGATTCATTCCGGCGCTACGCGGAACTGTCGCCGGAGCGGCTACAAGCCGACGTTGTTGCCCTCAAACACTCGGTCTGCGCGGTAGCTACTGCGCACCAGTGGCCCGGACACCACCTCCATGAAGCCTTTGGCCAAGCCTTGCGCTCGGTAGCGAGCGAACTCATCAGGCGTCACAAACCGCTCCACCTTGAGGTGGTTGGGTGTGGGCTGCAGGTACTGGCCGAAGGTGACGATATCCACGCCGATGGCGCGCAAGTCATCCATCGTCTGCTCGATCTCAGCGTCGGTTTCGCCCAGGCCGAGCATCAGGCTGGTCTTGGTGACGACATCCGGGCGGTGTTGTTTGGCGTGCTCGAGCACTTTGATGGTTTGCTCATAGCTGGCACGCGGGTCGCGCACTGGGTGCGTCAGCCGGCGCACGGTTTCGACGTTTTGTGCGAACACTTGCAGGCCGGAATCGACGACAGTTTCCACATGCTTCAGCACGCCGGAAAAATCAGGCGTGAGCGCCTCGACATTGACCTCGGGGTTCATGCGCTTGATGGCGCGGATGCAGGCGGCGTAGTGACCTGCCCCGCCGTCGTCGAGGTCATCGCGATCCACTGAGGTCAGCACGATGTATTTGAGCGCCATCAGCCGAACGGACTCGGCGGCTTGCTCCGGTTCATGCGCGTCTAGCCAACCCTTGGGGTTGCCGGTATCCACGCTGCAAAAGCGGCATGCGCGCGTGCAAACATCGCCCATGAGCATGATGGTTGCGGTGCCATGGCTCCAGCACTCCCCGATGTTCGGGCACTTGGATTCCTCGCACACGGTGGCCAGTTTGTGCTCGTCAACATTGCGTTTGGTGGCAAAGTACTTGGGATCAGACGGCAGCTTGGCCTTGATCCACTTGGGCTTGCGCACGCGCTCGGCGGGCGCCCCCCCAGTGGCCGTGGGGGCTCGCGCCTTCTGACCATCCTTGATGGCCGAAAAACCGTGGGCGTTGTGGTATTTCTGCCCGCTTTGGGCAGCGTCGTGGACGACGACCGGGATGTCAGATAAACGTTTCACACGCCTAGTTTAACGCCCCGGTCGGTGACTACGCTCGGCGGCGGCGCACCATGCCGCCGCCCAACAACACCATCACCAACCAAATCCCCAAGGCCCCGCCGCTGTTGCCCGTGGGCTGCGCTGCAGGGCTGGCGCCACCACCGGTACCAGGCGGCGTGACAACCGATGCATTGCACACAAATGGCGTGAAGTCCTCTTCGGTGCCTACATGGTCCGCGCTGTCGCGCCCGGCCGACTGCGCAAACAAGCCCATGCCGCGCTTGGCAAAGCCGGCGGAACACACTGCAAAGTCCTGCTCGTCGGTGGCCAGCACCGCAGCCAACATGGCATCGCGCGCCTCGGTGTAAACGGTGTCGGCGGGCGACATCTTCATGCTGGCGATGATGTAGTCCTTCATGCGATTTTGCGCCACTTCGAAGCTGTGCCGAGGGTCGTTTAACAACCCCACGTAGCACTCCCACATGGCGTTGGACCAGACCTCGCCCGAGTTGTGAACCTGTGAGTTATTGGCGCCGTCACCACCGTCAGGCGTGGGGTTGCCATTGGCAATGTGCTGGAAGGTGAACGCGTTCTTGTTGAACTCGGTGGTATAGGGCACACGGCGGATACCGGCGAAGAAATTATTCGCCACGTAGCCAGCCAGTGAATATGTGCCCTGGTAGGCATCGTTGCCGAACACCAACCGGTCTTCCGGCCGCGCCGAGAACATCCAACCATTGATGTCACCCCAACCCTCACTCATGGCACCGCCCTGCTGATTGCTTTGGTCGATCAGGCGGTTGTGCACATAGTGGAAGATTTCGTGGGCAATGATCTGGTTGTCCAGCGTGCCGTCGAAGTCGGTGGACGGCAACCGCTGCACGCGCATGGTTACGCCACCGGCGGCCAACTGCGCTTTGATCGCATCGCCGTCGGCGCGGCGAATCATCACCGATGGAATCTGGTAGATCGCGTCGGTCGGGCTGGCGCCGGCATTGATGGGAATGTCGCCATTACCCATGGTGATCGTCGGCCCGTCGGTGTTGTTGACAACAACCATTGCGACCGCGCCCGAAGCCAAAGCGAACTGCGCTTTGGTGGTGAACGAGCAACCCCCACGGTCGATCAATGCGACATTGCCTGCCAGATTGGCTTGTGGCGGCGGCGCAGCGGCAGCCATCCCCGCTGCGTCGGCACCGCAACCGTCGGTGGGCTCACCGACGGCGTCGCTGGCCAAGACTAGCGTGGAGGTCTCGTCGAAGGTTTGCGGCCCGAAACCCGCACCAGAAAATTCCAGCGGCTGTCCCGCGGGCTCGGTGGTGCGCACCTCACCGGTAATCGCACCATCGAACAGATACTGCTGCATGGTCGGCGAGCTGCCATCGGCCGGCGTGGCCATGTTGGCGTTGTTGCGGCCGGAGGCATCCTGGCCCTGCGCCAGGATGGAGTCGCCGTCGGCGCCGCCGCGGCCATAGTTGTCTTCCTGCGCGTTACCTGCAGCTTCGTCAAAACCGTGGTCGTACCACCAGTCGTGCAGCCAGTTAACGATGAAGAACATATTGACGTTGGCAGCCGCAATGGCTTCCGGTGTGCTCGGGTCGCTGTCGGCCTCGACCTCGTAGTCAAAGGTGTTCGGCGACGTTTGCTCGGCGCGGGTGTCGCCCAGTTCTTCATCGCAAGTGTTGATGGCTGGAATTGACAGACCAACCGATGGCGCATCGACCGAGTCGATGCAGGCATCGACATTGTTGCCCACGGTGTTGGTCGCACCCTCGCCCAACCACGGGTCAGCCGTGCTGATCGGGCCGCTGTCCAGTGTCACCAGGCGCGTTGGCACGCCAACACGCGCAATGTCGGCGCCCGGGTCGTCCGACGGAAACGGTGCGTAAGTATTGCCCAGCGGCATGTCGAAGGGCTGATACGGGAAGCTGTCGTCGGCAAATACGCGGTAGGTGGTGGTGACTTCATGCACCAGATTCTTGCGCGACAGGATGCTGCCATCGGCCGCCGAAACGATCAGCGAGTACGCCGTCAATTGCCCATGGCCAACGGCCGTGGCAAACAGTTCGACCTCGTAGGCGGGCACCAGCCGACCGGGCATGGCGTAGTACACGGCCTTGGCACGCGGCGCGCGCTCGAAACGATGGCTGCCCGTGAGTAGCGGCACGTTGAACTCGTCGTAGCCAGCATGCTGACGCTGCACGGCCAATTGGCCGGTGCTCACCGCACCACCCAGGCTCACCCAGGCGCTGGCCACGGCCTGCGCGCCATTCAGGGCAAAGGCCGGTGGCGCGGCAACGCCGAGGTCGGTGGCGAAGTAGCCCGACACCGCAACGGGCGCCCCGTCGCGATCCAGCATCACGTTCAGGCGGCGCTTGAACACTTCCAGGCCACCCACTCGCTGGTCGAAACGCACAACGGCCGGGCCATTGCCGTTGTAGCCAGCGTCATGAACCGTGGCATTGGCGATCATGGCGTCCGTCAGGCCCAGCAGGCTGGCCTCGTTGCGCAAATGTTGCCGTGCCTGGTCGATCAGCCGTTCGCGCTCAGACAATAACGGCGCGGCAGTAATCGGCTGTGCATTGGTGCGTGCCCACAAGAAGCTTGGCAAGCCGATCTGGCTGTCGAACTGGGCGCTCAGGCGCCGACCAGCCAGGCCGGCAGGCGGCGTAATCGGAGCACGTTCGGCAACCGCCTCGCGCCAAAGATCGAAGTTGGGCAAGCCGCGCTCTTCAGGGTTGGGAACCAGGCCCGCACTGCGCGTTGTTGAATGCGCAACCGCGCTTGAGCTCAGGTCCAAACATTGTGTGGGACCGACCGTGTCTATGGTCAGTGTGCCGCGATACGGCGTGTCGGCGGTCGCGGCGAAGGGGCACGCAACGGCAACCAGCGTGCCTGCAGCCGGGTTGTCCAGCGTGACTGTCTCACTGGGCGCACCACCGTCGCTACTACCTTCTTCGAGGCCGTCGCGCTGAATTGTCAGCGCCAAGTCTTGCGCGGCGTCGTCCCACTGAATATTGAAGCTGGCGACCAGCGACAAGGCATCATAAAAGCCATCCGGTACGTTGAGTACAACATCGTGCGTGTCGGAAGTCGGGTCGCCGGGAGCACAGGTGCTGCCGACACCACTGGCGCCCTGCAGCACCGTGCCCGTCCACTCAAAAGTCAGGCTTTGACCCGCTTCGTTGGGCACATCGACTGTGTGCGACTGGGGGTCGGACGCGGTGGCCGCAGCCGAGAGAAAGACAAGCAGGCCGGCCAGGCCACGAGCATGAATAAGCATGGGGAAATCTCCAGAACACAGCAATGATGGCTTGCCTCAGCGAACGCGCCGTGACCGCATCAATCGATAATGTTAAGGCTACATTAAATTCGTAGTTTGTGGGAAGCCTGGCCCAATTATTTGTTAGGCGCCGCGATGGAAACCGCTTATTGGCACCGAAATTGCTCAGCAGGGCTCTCTCTGACCAAACAGTCAGCCAAACCAGGTCCCCACCATGCGCCATGCTCCTGTTGTCCAAGTACTGATCGCCGCAATTCTGGCCATTCTCACAGCCTGTGGCTCCAGCAAGCCGCCGGCTGCCACTAGCACGCCGATTCCGGTCGATGTTGTGCCGCCGGCCGACGAACCGGGCATGTTCCAATTCCTTGAGGCCAGCATGGCGACTGTGCAGGCGGCTCTGGCTGGGGATCTGCCCACCGAGGACGGTGATGCGCTGACGTGCACCGAATTGGCGCAGTACTACATCAACCGCATCTTCGCGTACAACGACAACCCGCAACCCAGCGGCAATCGGCCAATCCGCGGCGCCTTGTTCATCCAACCCAATGCCGTGGACCAAGCGGCAGCGCTAGACATGCTCTACGCGCGCGATGGTGGTGTGGGCGAGCGCTACTTGCACTGCATGCCGGTATTGCTCAAAGACAATTACGACACCTTCGATGCGCCATCTTCATCCGGCTCTTACAGCATGCTGGGGCATCAGGCCGGCATCGACGCAGAAAGCGTACGCGGCTTGCGTGCGGCCGGTGCACTGATTTTGGGCAAAGCCAATCAGGACGAATTTGCCTACTTCACCACCGGCTTCTCCGCGCGGGCGATCCAGGTGAGCAACCCCTACAACACGGCCGAGTCGCCGGCCGGCTCATCCAGCGGCACCGGCGCATCGATTGCATCAAATTTCGCCTTGGGCGGTACCGGGTCAGACACCTGTCAGTCCATACGCCACCCGTCGTCGGTCAATGGCTTGGTGGGCATTCGCCCCAGCATGGGCGTCATCAGCCAGCACGGCATCTTCCCGCTGAGCCACGCACGCGACACTGGCGGGCCGATGACGCGTACGGTGCGCGACGCCGCGCTGATGCTCACGGCGATGGCCAGTGTTGACGCCCGCGACTTCCGCACGCTGGAATTCCCCGCCGAAGACCGGCCTGCCAACTACGCCGAGTTCCTGGATCGTGAACGGCACGGCATCGCCGGCCGCAACATCGGCGTGTTGCGGCAACTTGGCGGCAGCACTAGCCCGGCTGGCACTGGCGCACAAGGCCAGTTGATCGCTGATGCGGTGACACTGATGGAGCAAATGGGTGCCAACATTTATGACATCTACTTGCCAGACTTCACCAGCCGCGGCGCCGGCAATCAAAATTTTGACGTCGGCGACTACTTCAATATCTTCGAGCAGGAAGGCGGCAGCAGCCCGCGCCGCTGCCTGAGCAGCGCCAATGCCGGTAGCAGCAATGGCCGCGAAGCTTGCGTGGGCATCGACGGCATTCTGGAAACCGGCCGCACCGGGCCGCGTAGTGCCGGATTGGTCGCGCTGGGTGCAACGGGCGACCCCGACCAAGCCGGCACCCAAGAGCAGCTTGATGCCATGACCGGAGAACGCTTGTACGTCGAGGGCATCATGGATGCGCTGGTCGATGAAAACGGCGACCCTGTTTTGGACGACGCTGGCGAGCAGGTGCGGCTGGACGCTTTTGTGTTGTCACCCGGCCCGTCTGGCGGGCGCACTTGCGACCTGGGCTCAACAACGCACATGGGCAGCATCGTAGTGCCGGTGGGCTTTGACGACAGCGTGGGCGTGCCGCGCGGCATGGAAATCTTCGTGCGGCGCTTCGATGAGGGCACCGGCCTGTCTCTTATACCATTCTCCAGCCCACCGGACCGTAGAGGAACTCCGATTGCGGCTTCTTCCTTGAAAAAAAAAAAAAAAAACAAAAAATTAGA
>JAAFAL010000211.1 GCA_018222345.1 bacterium | reverse complement strand
ATCGCGGTACAGGTATTGCACCACACGGCGCTCGAAATCGACGTCGGGCAGCAGGTCGTCGCCTTTGAGGCTTTCGTCGCGTTTCTGGCCGGTTTGGGCATTGGCAAAGCGCACTTTGTACAGCGTGGCGGCGCCGCGGGCCGACGGGCTGGACGCCTGTATGGTTTGCACCACATGCGGCGCGCCGCCCAGTTCGACGACCATGCCGGATTTGAGTTCGGAGGCTTTTGGCATTGAAAAATTCGGGTAAAAAAGCGCCGCGAGTGTAGCCAATTTACAATGGCCGCATGAGTGAATCATTGGACTTGCAAACCCTGCACGACAACTTCGAGATGCTCGGTGCCTGGGAAGACCGCTACCGCTACCTGATTGACCTGGGCCGCGAGTTGCCGCCCATGCCTGAAGCCGAGAAGACCGACGCCAACAAAGTGCGCGGCTGCATGAGCCAGGTGTGGCTACAGGTTGATGCTGATGACGGCGAAAAGCCGCGCTACCGCTTCCGCGGCGATTCCGACGCGCATATTGTCAAAGGCCTGATCGCCGTGTTGTTTGCCGCTTATTCCGGAAAGACGGCAAATGAGATTGGCGAGGTCGATATTCATGCCGAATTCGCTAAGCTGGGGCTGGAGAATCATTTGTCGATGAATCGGCGCAACGGGTTTTTTGCCATGGTGGAACGTATTCGCGCACTCGCGTCGGCCGGGCAGGCGGCCTGAGGCATGCGCGCTTGGCGCTCGGCCATTGTTTTTGCCGTAGCCGCATTGGCCGCTGCGCCGTTACTCGCGCAGGACGAACAAAGCGACGACACCAAAGACGACGACGTTCGCGTTTTTGACGAGATCGTCGTCAGCGCGCAGAAGATCGAAAAAACCCTGCGCGAGGTGCCGGCCTCGGTTTCCACCCTGGATGGTCAGTTCATCAAGGAATCTGGCGCCTTTGGCTTTGGCGACCTGCAAACCTACGCCGCCAATGTCGAGATCCGCATTACGCCCATCGGCGGCAGCTTGCGCATGCGGGGGTTTGGCACGCAGTCGTCCAACGCCGGTTTCGAGCCATCCGTGGGTACGGTTGTTGACGGCGTGTATTACGGCCGTTCCAACTTCTTGGCGGCGTTTTTCCACGACCTGGATCGCGTCGAAGTGCTGCGCGGGCCGCAGGGCACGCTGTTCGGCAAAAACTCCACCGCGGGCGTGCTCAATGTGGTCACCGAATCGGGCGACACGGTCAGCGAAGAATACGCCGGCACGCTGGAAGTGCTTTACGGCGACCTTGGCGAGCGCAATTTCCGTCCGGCATTTTCCATCCCCCTTGGCGACGGCCTGGCGGCGCGATTGTCCGGCAGCTTTTCGCAAAACGAGGGGCAGTTGTTCAACACGCTGCTGGAGCGCAGCGAGTCGGACGTGGAGCAGCGCACCATGCGGCTCAAGGTCAATTACGACCAGAGTGGCCCGTTGACCTGGGAGCTCGGGGCGTTTCATTCGCGGCAGGAACTCGGCAATGGCATCTACCAGTTGGCGATTGCCACCGACGACCTACTGACGCTGGCGCGCGACTTCGACCCGCTGGTGGAGGACGACCCGCTGAACTTCCTGACCTCGGCCAATGTGCCGACGGTGGGGCGGACCAACTTCACTGGCAGCAACCTCAATGTGAACTATGAACTGCCGCCGAACGCCCTCGGGGATGCGGTGACCATCACCTCAATCAGCGCCTGGGCCGAGCTGGTCACCAAAC
>JAAFAL010000210.1 GCA_018222345.1 bacterium | reverse complement strand
ATCAAGACATTGATTCCGGGGTCGGCGGCGCTAGTCTTGCGGTCCGGTGTGTCACCAGCCTTGTACGCGTGGCGGGTCTTGCGCGGTGGCGAGGCCGGCGCATGAGCGCGCTGGCCATCATCATGTTCTTTGCCGTCTGCGCGGTGCTCATGGCGGGCTACCCGGTGGCCTTTACCCTGGGCGGTGTGGCATTGGGCTTCGCGGGGCTTGGCGCGCTCTTTGGCGTGTTCGACGCCAGCTTTTTGCAGGCCATGCCCAACCGCTTGTTCGGCATCATGGAAAACCAGACCCTGGTTGCCGTGCCGCTGTTCATTTTCATGGGCGTGATGCTCGAACGTGCCCGCATTGCTGAACAACTGCTGGACAACATGGCGGCGTTGTTCGGCCAATTGCGTGGCGGTTTGGGTGTCAGCGTGGTGCTTGTTGGCGCCTTGCTGGCGGCCAGCACCGGCATCGTCGGTGCAACGGTTGTCACCATGGGGTTGCTGGCCCTGCCCAGCTTGTTGAAGCACGGTTACAGCGCGCGCGTAGCTACTGGAACGATTGCCGCGTCGGGTACGCTTGGGCAGATTATTCCGCCGTCCATCGTGCTCGTGCTGCTTGGCGATGTGTTGTCGTCGGCCTATCAGCAGGCACAACTGGCGCAGGGCGTGTTCTCGCCAAAAACGGTCACCGTGGGTGATCTGTTTGTCGGTGCCTTGGTGCCGGGTGTCCTGTTGGTTGCCGCCTACGTTGCTTACTTGCTCATCCGCGCCAAGTTGCGGCCCGCCGACATGCTGCCTGCGCCTGCCGGAAATGTCCACTGGCGCGAACTGCTAGTCGGCCTGGTTGCGCCATTGGCGCTGATGTTGGCAGTACTGGGCTCCATCATGCTGGGCATCGCCACACCAACCGAGGCGGCGGCCGTCGGCGCTGTCGGCGCCATGTTGCTTGCTGCACTACGTGGCCGGCTAAACCTCGGCGCATTACGTGAAACTGCCGAAACCACCACGCGTATGACTAGCATGGTGTTCTTCGTGCTCATCGGCGCGTCGATCTTCTCGCTAGTGTTCCGCGGCTATGGCGGCGACGAACTGGTGGAGTCTGCCCTGACCAATCTCCCAGGCGGCGCTGGCACTGCGCTGGTGGCCGTGATGTTGGTGATGTTCGTATTGGGCTTCGTGCTCGACTTCATCGAGATCACGTTCGTCGTCGTGCCCATCGTCGGCCCTGCATTGCTGATGATGGGCATCGACCCCGTGTGGCTGGGTGTGCTGATGGCGCTGAACCTGCAAACCAGTTTTCTGACACCGCCGTTTGGGTTTAGCTTGTTCTACTTGCGTGGCGTGGCGCCCGACAGTGTGGCGACCGCCGATATCTACCGCGGCGTCGTGCCATTTATTGTCATTCAGCTCGCCTTGATTGCGGCGATTGCACTTTGGCCAGGGTTAGCGACCGGCTTGCTGGCTAATCCCTCCTAGCGCGCGTTCAAATACGCCTGATCCGATAGCCGCGCCCAACTGACAACGTCGTCTCGGTAGGCGATGTAGGAGTCATACACCGCTTTGGCTTCGGCGCTGGCGTTGCCCACCTCGGCGACAACCTCGTCGGCCTTTTCACGAATGGCGGCCAGCACATCGGCAGGCAGCGGGCGGATGTCGGCGCCGTGTTCGTCCATCAGCGTCTTGAGCGCGCGGCCATTGCGGGCGGTGAATTCGGCCACCATGCGCTGGCTGGTGGCGGCGCAGGCATTGCGCACCACGGCTTGCAAGTCTGCACTCAGCGCGTTGAACGCGTCGGCGTTGACGACGGCCTCCAGGATCGTACCTGGCTCGTGCCAGCCGGGGTAGTAGCAATACTTGGCGGCACGGTGCAGGCCGAAGGCCAAATCGTTGTATGGGCCGACCCACTCAGTGGCGTAGATGGTGCCTTCGTACCGCGACTGAACGAGATCACCCCCGTGGATGTTGTGCACCTTCACGGCGAGACTCCGCAGAACCGC
>JAAFAL010000085.1 GCA_018222345.1 bacterium | reverse complement strand
GACATACACTCTCTGTGGCTTGAATACGGCCCCATGCATAAGCAGTCTCGACAAGTCAGTGCTGTGCCATGTTGTGTAGTTGCCGTGCAAGCTCCGGCAGGGCATTGGAGACATCCATCTGCTGCATGCGGGCCAGCAGCGATGATCGTGCCGAAGATCCTTCATCAAGCAGCGCCGTTGCAGCAGCAGTCAGGCTTCTCACATTGGGCTCGGCAGCTGCAATACAGCCGGTGTCCGAGTACTTGTTGATGCGAATCGGTTGGTCATATCCGCCCAGGGGAGCCGCCACGCAAGGGGTCTGCAGCGCAAGCGCCTGATGAACAGTCTGACCTCCGTTGGTCACTGCGAGGTGCGCTTGCGACAGCGCCGCAGCAAATGCCGCTGGTGACAAGGCACGGACAACTCGGACATGCTCGTTTCCCGAAGGCAACGATCCCGTGTGCAATGGGCCGGCCAATACCAGGCACCGGACCGGATGCAGCTGAGCGATCCGCAATGCCGATTCCGTGTAGATTTCGCCGACGGGTGTCCCGTCGATCCGGTAACCACCGCCGCCCGTGGTCCACAGCACCAGCGGTCGGTTGTCCTGCTTGTCAAAGCCGTCAATCTGTTGGGTGAGCGCCTGTCTATCGGGATTGCGGAAGAGGGCGTCGGACACCGTGATCCTTGTCCGTCCGATCCAGCGATGCAAGAGCGCTTGGCCCCGAGAGTACGGAGGCGAAAAGAGATCTTCGCGAATGATCCAGTGGGCGTCCAGCAGGCGTAACCATTCCGGCCTGAACGGTTTTTTCTGGGGGTGTTTCCGGGCGCTGACGAAGACCGTTCGAATTCCCTGATTGCGGCACATTCGCAGAACACTGCTGCGGACGCCGGAATCGAATACTGCAACGTCGGGTTGCAGTTCCAGCAGGGTTTGACGATCAAATTCTGCCTTCAGGCGACTACGCGTCTGGTCATCCCCGGTGTCGGAGGGGAACAGAAAGGGGAAGCTTGTATCCTGCCGATCACCTGGGTCTTCGGGCAACACAAACCGAATGTCGCAGTTCGGCGATTCCTTCCGCAGAGCTTCGGCGATCATGATGGCGCGAGCCAGTTCGCCTCCGCCACCAAGGCTGTACAAGGGAAGAAATAATACGCGCGCAGGGTCAGACATTTTGCGAACTCGCTGGTAAATCGCTAAAGATTACGTTTGCCGCGACTTGTCAATCGATCTGGCCACCACCCACGGCGTAGTGATCGAAGCACGGCCTTGCGGCCATGGCGCGTGCAGCGAACGCTGCGGTTGTCGGCGATCTCACGAACCAGGCCCGGCAGCCGGCCGAGTGTGAGCTTGCCCCCCCGATACCTGCGCTCAAGCTGGAGCTTCCACTCGCATTGCTGCCGCGCCAGCCGCAGGTTTCGTGCGTGATCGGCATCGGTGGAAGCCTCGGCCAGGTCCCCAAGCAGGGCGATGCGCTCAAGCAGGAACGCGTCGGCCTCGCCCCCTTGGTCAGAGACGGTTTTCGACGCTTCGTGAAAGCGAAACCACGCCAGTGTCTGGTCGGTATAGACGACCCTTGACTGCGGTTGCAGATACCGGAGCAGCATCGCGTAGTCGAAGGAATAGTGCCTGCCTGATGGAATGCCGGTGTTCTGAAGCTGCTCCCGCCGCAACCAGATACCGGGCTGGTGCCATTTGGCGTGCCCTAGGTGCTCGTACACCATATTCGTCAGCGTGATGCCGCGCGGTACCACAACATTGCGCAGCCGTTGTGCCGAGAAGTTTTGGACTCGGCCTGCAACGACATCAGCATCCTCGCCGCACTGCGCCACGGTGTGCAATGCGCCTGGTGCCAGCAGGTCGTCTGAGTTAATCCAATTGATCCATTCTCCGGTTGCTCGCGCCAGACCCTTGCAGATTGCATCAACCTGGCCGCCATCAGGTTCCGATACCCACCACGTGAGGTGGTCGGCGTAGTGCTTGATAATTTCGACACTATCGTCTGTGCTACCGCCGTCGACAATGATGTACTCGAGTCTGGGGTAGCCCTGATTGAGGACCGACCGGATGGTCGCTTCGAGGTAGTCAGCCTGGTTGAATGACGGGGTAATGACTGTAATGGTCGGTGGGTTATCCACAGTATCGGCATGTTCGGCAGCCGACCATCCTGGCGGCAGGGCCAATGGGTGTTTGACGATACTCGGAACAGATTTTGCCACTCGAGCCATTACACAGATTGGGGATTGGTGAGGCCGAGGCCTTGCGACATGACATCTTCGACGATCGCTGAAAAATCGTCACCCTTCCATTTTGCCTGATCCCGCGCATCAGATTGGATGGTCAGAAATCTGTAGTCAGGGTCTGCAAACGCTTGTCTGATCAAGGTGGTCGCCTGGTGACGCTGATCGTCGTCCGCCAGCACCGACACGCGCCAAAAAGGCGAGTTGTCCATTGGCGCAAGTTGATCCCTTGCGAAGTGCTCCGCATAGGTGTTGTACAGAGCGAACTCGCTCCAAGACGCGGGGGGCAGACTGAGCAACTTGTCGTACCAATGAGGTCCCAACTTCCTCATCAGCGCGGACAGGGTCGCCTTGTCGAAGACGACTGGCGTACCGAGCCGACCATTCGACAAATTCGTGTCGTGATGAGGAATGTCCAGCAAGCGGTGTGCTGTGGCCAGCCAGCGGTGAGAGATGCCAGGTGTCTCGGTATTGATGATCTGCGGGCTTCTGATGTGAATGGTTTGTTGATCCACTGTGGTCTGCGCCAAGTTCACCGGGCCACAGATCAATGTGTCAGAGTCGAGTACCACCGTAACGTCTAGGTCTAGCGCGACGGGCGCGGCCAGTTTCGTTATCTGCTGAATCTGCCAGCCGTAGTAACGAACCCACGGAAACCAGCCAAAGCGCTTGTTGGCACTGCGTCGCAGCCGTGCAATATGTCGATTGTCTCCTGCCGAGCGCCGCAGGCAGTCTTGCCGCCCGGCTTCGACGCTTGGCGGCAACACGTCAGCGGTGGCGTGCAGCACCACCCCGCCAGTTTCCAGGGGACGAAACAGTTCCATATCCTCGGTTTGCACCACGACATGGTGGGGTGAGTCGTCAAGCCCGAAATGGGCCAGGGTCTTGCGTTGCAACCTGAAGTGGCCCAGGTCACCTCTCCAGCTGGGGGTCAGAAATGCTGGCTCATTCATTCGGAGCGGCCCGGCAAGATGAGGAACGACGGCAAGACTCAGGTATCATTCGGCGCCTGTTCAACGAGCGAGACTGGAGACGGCACATGTCGATGGCAGACCGCGACGGCGTGATATGGCTGGATGGTCAGATGGTGGATTGGCGCGACGCCAAAGTCCACGTGCTGACGCACACTCTACATTACGGCTTGGGTGTCTTCGAGGGCGTCCGCGCCTATGCCACCGAGCAAGGCCCGGCAATCTTCCGCCTGCACGAACATACCAACCGGCTGTTCAATAGCGCCAAGATTCTCGGTATGGCGATGCCGTACTCCAAAGACGAGATCAATGCGGCCTGTATTGCCTCGGTGCGCGACAACAAGCTGGAATCGGCGTACCTGCGCCCGATGGCCTTTTACGGCAGCGAGGGCATGGGCCTGCGCGCCGACAATCTGCAGACACACGTGATGGTGGCAGCCTGGACCTGGGGCGCCTACCTGGGCGGCGACTACGACAAGGGCATTCGCATTCGCACCTCATCGTTCACGCGCCATCATGTCAACTCGGCCATGTGCCGCGCCAAGGCCAACGGGCATTACTTCAACAGCATGTTGGCGCTGTCCGAAGCGCTACGCGATGGCTACGACGAGGCGCTGCTGCTGGATGTGGATGGCTACGTGGCCGAGGGCAGTGGCGAAAACATTTTCTACGTGCATGACGGCGCCATCTACACGCCGGACTTGCGCAGCGCGCTGGACGGCATCACCCGCAAGACCATCATGCAGTTCGCCGACGAGTTCGGCATTGACGTGATCGAAAAGCGTGTGACGCGCGACGATTTGTACATCGCCGACGAGGTGTTCTTCACTGGCACCGCCGCCGAGGTCACGCCGATTGGCGAGATTGATGGCCGCGCCATTGGCGACGGCATGATTGGGCCGATCAGCAAGCGTTTGCAAAGCCGCTATTTTGACTGCGTGAAGGGCAAGCTGCCTGAATACGCCGACTGGCTGACGGTCGCCAAGTAGTGGCAGGCGCGGTGCGCCAGGTCGTCTGTACCAAGTGGGGCGACAAGTTCGACGCCGAGGACGTTAACCGGCTGCACCGCATGGTGCGGGCGAACGTCACTGGCGAGCTGCGCTTCGTCTGCGTGTCCGACCGCGCCGACGGCTTGGCCGATGGCATTGATTACATCCCGCTGCCTGATGTGCCGGTGGTGGGCGATCGCAACAACCGTGGCTGGCGAAAGCTGGCCCTGTTTGCCGACATTTCCGAGCTGCGCGGGCCCACGCTCTACCTCGACCTGGACATTGTTGTCGTCGATGCGTTGGACGCGCTATTCGATTTGGACGGCGACTTCCGCGTCATCAAGGACTACAAGCCCGTGCGCTACCGGCATAGCTACACGGGCAATACCTCGGTGTTTCGCTTCAATGCCGGCGCACACACCGACCTGCTGGACGACATCGAAGCGCGCGGCATTGCCATCGTCGATCAGTTTCGCAACGAGCAGGAGTTCATGTCGTTCTACATGCGCGAGCGTGGGCTATTGCAATACTGGCCGCGCGATTGGTGTGTGAGCTACAAGCACGATTGCGTGCACTTAGTGCCGCGCGGCCTGTTTCAGCCGCCGTTCAAGCCCGGTGGCGCCAAGGTGATTGTGTTCCACGGCACGCCCAAGCCGGATGAAGCCATCGAGGGCGCAGGCAGCAAGTGGTATCGCGTGGTCAAAGGCGCGCCGTGGCTGCGCGCTTACATGGATGTTGGCTTGACCTGAGTCTTCAGCGTGGCCGCACGCGCCACACCAGCACGCCATGTAGCGCGCCCAATACCGCCGCACCGTAAATGAGCCCGTTCGACAGCAGATTGTCAAAGGTGTAGTCCGGGTGTGCGGAAAACGCCGTGTGCAGGATGCTGTGAATGACCAGGAAGGCATCCACGCCAACTTGCGTGCGCCAGCGCGTAACCGGTAGCAGGCTGGCCGCGCCCCACAAGGGCAAAGCAAACAGTGGCACATGTAGCAGCACGAAGGCGACATAGCCCGGCCCATCCGGCATCCAGCTTGTAAATGGCAGTACACGCCATTCGTGCTGCATCACGGCGTCGAGTTCGTGGCACAGCAGCAACGACAGGCCCAGCCAAAACAACAATTCCAGGCTGCGGATGGACTGCATTGCGCCATTGTGTGCCATGAATTACCTACCCAATAATTTTCGCTTTAACTTTTCGGTGGGCGGTGCATTGCCGATCCATGTGGCCAACAACACCCGCCGCAACGTTTCGTCAGCCACGGTAGCAGCCACCGTGCCGTCCACGCGATAACGCATGACGTCATCGTCGAATTCCATGGTTTCGGTGTGGCCTTTGCGGGCCGGCGCGACGGCGGTCAGGAATGCCTCAACGGCCTCTGGGTCCAGTGCGCAGTTCGGTGGCGGGCAGTTGGCGTCGATGGACTCGCGCCACACGTCGCGGGCGTCATCCACGTCGCCGCCACCGCGCAGATAGCGCATGTGCACCGCTTTGGGCGCGTCGCTGGCCAGAATGGCCTCGGCGTCGTCGGACGGTTCAGTGAGGTAAAGCGCCGCAGCATAGCCGTCAATCTTGAAGATGCCGTATTCGCGTATGCCGGCGCCATTGCGCTGCAAGGTCGCCTCGCCAACTTGCCAGGTGTTGGGGAAGTCCGGCGGGCCGGCAAGCACCGGCTGGCTCAATAACAACGCCAGCAGCCCCTTCAGCAATGCTTTCATGTCACGCCCTCAGCCAAGGCTGATGCCGCGCAGCTAGCAGCAAAGCTACAGCCGCCAATAGCAACACCAGGTCCTCAACAATGGTTTGCGCCGTCAATGGCCGTGCCAGAAATACGCCGAAGCAGCCGCAGTTGTCGAGCTGCAAGCCACGTAGCCATGCCGTGGTGATCCACGCCAAGTACATCGTGTGCGTAGCAACCACCGCCAGTGCCGCCAGCTTGAGCCAGCGCCCGACGACGAGCCATGCCGCAAGCACTAGTTCCAAGGCAGTGATGGCCCAAGCGCTGGGCACGATCAAAACTTCCGGCAGCGCCTGGTAGGTGCGCAACACGGCGTAAAAGCCGGGCATGTCGAGCAATTTGCCCACTGCGGTGGCCAACATCAGCACGGCGAAAAAGCCGCGCAGTGCCTGCCCCCACCACGGTACCGGCGCTCTGGTGGGTGAATTCATGGCTGCGTGTTGATGGTCCAGTCGTAGGGCAGAAACTCGACCGTGTAGTTCTCTGGAATCTTCGGCTCGGCATAGCGGTTGGCGTAGGCCACCAGGCTAGGCGACACCGCCAGAAAGTCTTGCGGGAAGAAGTCGAGTATGGCCGACAACTTGACCGTATCGGTGGTGTGATCGACCACCACGTGCTTCAGGTCGTTGAAAAACTCGGTCGAGACAGCCTGCAACTCCTGCTCAAGCGTTGCTGGCCGGAAGGCCTGCTGCGGCAGGCGCGGGCACGACACCGCCATGCAATTGATGGCGAAGTGAATGCGCGGGTCGCCAATGGGCCGGATGACCTGATTCTCGTAGTCATACAGGTTGGTTTTCTCACCGCCCACGCGAATGCTGCGCAGCTTGAAGAACCGCGCCCGGTCGAGCAGGTTCAGGTGCTTGGGGATGCCGGCGTCCAGCACCGCGTACATGGCCAGCGCGTTGTAGGCATTGATGTGGTACGCCAGCACGTCACCGCTGCTGGGGAACAGCGCGGGCTGATTGTTGGGGCCAACGGTGTAAACCCAGGCGACGAAACGGTCCAGCGCCGTGCTGTCGGTCTTTAGTCCGGCAAAATCGACACGGCCCGACTCATCGACATATTCAACCAATACCGTGTCCCACACATCGTAGGCTTGCGATGGTGAGAGCTGCGCTTGGCTGGCGACCCGGGGGACAGGGGTCGTGGCGCAGGCCGCCAAGCCCAAGATGGAAGCTAAAGCGAGCAGTCTGCGCATGGCGGTCTCCGGAAAATTTGAGCCTGTACTGTAAAGCCTGTCATTGCGAGCGCCAAAAGGCTCGCGGCAATCTCGTCGTGTTTGCACAGGTCAACCAGATTGCCACAGGCGCCTCGCACCATCGCAATGACAGTCTTTTTTGGACTGTCATTGCGATGTGCGTAGCTACGCAGCCGCGGTGTCCAGTTCAGCTTCGACAGTGACTTTCTCGCCGGGGCGCTTGGCGCGTTCCTCGTCCAAGCGAATTTTGGCGCGGCCGCGTGCGGTTTTGCGCGTGTGTTCCACATGGTCGATTTCGGGTTTCTCCGCCTGCACGGTGCCGGTGAGCGGGTTCCAGTATTTGACCTCGCCTGCTTCCTTGACCTCGACGGCCTTGAGCAAATACTCGTCGCGCTTGGCGTTGTGCAGGCACATGCTCATGGGGCCTTCCGGCGTGGCCACCATGAACACGCAACTGTCGATGCGCTCGCATTCCAGGTGCTGGGCGTCCATGAAGTTGTGGATGAAGAAAGCCAGCGGGCTGGCCTTGCCGCCGCCGCGGAGGATGTCGGGCCCCATCTGGATGGCCTTTTTACCCAGGAACTTGGCGCTGCGCATGACAAACGCAGGGTTCATGGCCAATTGCTTCATGGCGGCGCGGATGCCTTTGCCGCGCTCGGCGCGGTCGAACGCATGCGGGAAGTGCGTGGTTTGCTCCAGCATGTCGTTGATCCAGTCGGGATCGTCGAGCACATCGTGCACCTTGCCGTTGGCCACCACGCCCATGCCATAGCGGTTGCAACTGGTGTGGCCGGCGTCACTGGCATCGAAGTTCAGCGGCGTGACCGTGCCTTTGTTGATCTGCTCGATCACGGTCTCTTGCGTGATCATGAAGTCGCGTTCGCGCAGCACGCCGCGGCCGGTGTCGGCCTGCAACTGGAAGCTGACCAGGTTCAGCGCGTCGGCGTGCTCAACAAAGAACTCGCAAATGGCCGGAATCTCGTGGAAGTTGTTGGCACAGACGGTGGTGTTGAAAAACACACCCAAGCCGACGCCGCGGGCACGTTCAATGTACTCGGCGCGGATCTCGTTCAGTTCAACTTCGTTCTCATAGCCTTTGCGCTCTTGCGTGATATCGACGTGGAAAGCCACATCGGTCAAACCGGCCTCATGCAATTCGACCAGCATGTCGCGCTTGGCCAGAATGCCATTGGTGAACAGCGAGCTGCGCATGCCCTTGTCGCGGATGTAGCGCACGATCTGCACCAGCTCATCGCGGTCGCGCAGGGTGGGGTCGCCGCCGGACACTTGCACATCGGTGTTGTCGCCATAGTGCGCATGGATCATGTCGATGCGGCGGAAGACTTCCTGCAGCGGGATGTCTTTGACGGCCTCGGACGCTTCGCTCAGGTAACACAAGGTGCAATCCAGGTTGCAACGCTGGGTGATCTCCAACGACACACAACCGATTGACCAGCGCCGGCCAGCATTTTGCTTTTTGTGCCATTGGCCGGACTCATCCATGCGCTTGCGGATGCGCTCCAGCGGCGTGCCGGTGTCGGTTGGCGCCAGGCCATAGGGTTGGCGAGCTGCGATGTCGGCAGGCGAAAGATAGTTCATTACTGTCCCCGAAATACTGTGGTCTGGCTACGCCGTGTGGCTAGCGCAGCCTAACGTCTTACCAAGTTCGTTGAATTGTTCGTTGATTATCGAAGCTTGGATGCTAGCAGCCTGCCGGGCTTCGCGGAATCTGCTGCGAATTCTCGCGACGACCCCGAAAGCCTGCCAGCTCCGCGACGCCGCCGATGCCAGCAGTTAAACTTTGGCGCATGCAGTTTGCAGCCGGAAGACAGCATCCAATGCGCCGCAAGCGCATCACCTGGGCCTTGGCCCTGTGGATGGCGTTTTTATCGACTGCGACTGTGGCCCCTGGCGTGTCTGCGGCTTTGCAAGATGGCGTCTCCGGGCCAACGGCGGCGATCTGCTCGCTGGGCCTTGCCGGTGAGGATGGCGCGCAAAGTACAACGCTGTTGTGCCCCTTGTGCGGCAGCGGCCTGACGCACGCGTTGCCCGCCCATGCGCAAGCCTGCAATGTGCGGCCTCAGGGCGATGTTGCCGTCACGCCCGCTGCTCAGGCCCAGCCGCCCACAACCTCTCAGGCGCGCCCGCCGCCAGCACGCGCACCGCCCTTGATTCCAGTCATTAGCTAACTCGACACATTTTGATTGCCGCGCGCAAGCCGCGCGGCCGACTGGAATCGATACATGACTATTTTCAATGCTCGCGCTATGTGCGCGGCCACATTGCTGTGCGCCGCTGCGGCGCAACCCGCCATTGCCCACACCGACGCCGTGCCTGTGCGCGCCGACGGCCACGCGCCGATTGGCGTCATGGCCGACCACACTCACAAGACAGGCGAGGTGATGTTGTCTTACCGCTACGGCGTCATGACCATGGACGGCAGCCGCATCGGCACCGATTCGGTGTCGCCCGAAACCATCGCCACCACCGTGCCCAACCGCTTTGCAGGCCGCATGGGCCAGCCGCCCACGCTGCGTGTGGTGCCGCTGGAAATGACCATGCAAATGCACATGCTCGGCGTCATGTGGGCGCCCAGCGACCGTGTCACGCTGATGGCCATGCTGCCGTACGTGCGCAAACACATGGATCACGTCACGTTCATGGGCGGCATGGGCACCACGCGGCTCGGCGTGTTTACTACCGTGGCTGAAGGTGTCGGCGATGCCAAACTCAGTGGTTTGTTCCCGTTGTGGAGCGTGTCCGGCCACCGCTTGCATGCAACAGCGGGCGTGTCGGTCCCCACCGGCAGCAACACCGAAGAGGACGATGTGTTGGCACCCAATGGCATGCGCCCGACGCTGCGCTTGCCGTACCCCATGCAACTCGGCACCGGCACCTACGATCTGCTGCCCGGTGTCACCTACGCTGGCCACCAGGGGCACTGGAGCTGGGGCGCCCAATATAGTGGCGAACTGCGCTTGAGCGACAACGACGAGGGCTACACCTATGGCGACAAACACCATTTGACCGGATGGGGGGCGTACTTGCTCGCACCCCAGGTCTCGCTGTCACTGCGGCTGGCGTTTGAAGACGAAGGCCGGGTTGATGGCATTGACCCGCGCGTAGTCGCGCCCGTGCAAACTGCTGACCCTGACTTTCAGGGCGGAACGCGCTTGGCCGCGCTGGCCGGCGTGAATTGGCACATCCAGCCCAGCGCGCACCGATTGGCATTGGAACTGGGCGAGACGGTTTATCAGGACCTCAACGGCCCGCAATTGGAGCGCGACTTGATGCTGCGTGTGGGCTACCAGCACACCTGGAAGTAAGCCAGATGGATTTGCGGCCGGCCAAGCGTCGGCCGCAAACCGGCGTTGCCACAAACCCACCATGTCCCTCCTTTGCTAAAAGAGGGAACCCTTGCGTGTGCTTATGCAGCCAAGGATCGGCTTCCCTCTTTTTGAAAGGGGGGATTGAGGGGGATTGGGTGCCGCGAGGACAGTTGAATGAGTCGAGGTTAATTGTTGGCAAGCAACAAACACCACCGCACAATTAACGCTGCAACCACTTGTTCGAGCCAGGCCAGCGGTAGCGCGACGGCGAGTACCGCGCCGGGCGCGGTGTTCATGTTGTAAGCGCCCAGCCACAACAAGCCGAACACCATCAGCCAGAAGCACGTGCCAGCGGCAATGGCATCTTTGATGCTGGCGCCGAAGCGGTCCATGTACAACCACGCAAAGCCCGTTGTGCCAACGAGCAAGATCGTGTCCCACACGCCCCACACCATGAATACCGGCAGGCTCATCGGCGCCGCATCCGGAATGCCCGGCAAGCCCTCGCGCATCATCGGCATCACCCAAACGAAATAGCGCACGATCTCGCTGGCGTTGATCCACACCAAGTTGATCAGTAGTGCGGTCAGCAAGGGTTTGCGCGGGAAGGGTGCGTGAGTTGTGGTCAGGGTTTGCATACAGGATAGGCTCGAATGGAAGGTGTGCGAAGTGGTCAACTTGTTGTGGTGAACGCCAGGAAAATCACGTGTCTTGTACAAGGCGCAACAGGCGTGTCATCAGCAGGTTCATGAAACGGTGGCCGTCTAGCCGGCCCGGCAGGGCGATTTCTGCCGCCGTCGGATCAGTGCGCAAGGTCGCACGCCGCCAGCCATTGCCGCGCAACCCGAGTTGGCGTGTCTGGCTGGTTGGGAACAGGCCGGGTTGCAGCAGGTAGGCCAGGGCGACGGCGTCCCACGGGAAGAACCCGCGCAGCCCGGGCATGCGTGTGTGCTTGGCCAGCCAGGGCGCAATGCCCGCAGCCAAATGCTGCCCCAGTGAGGTTTTGGACGCGGCGAACTGCTGCAAGTGTTCGGCGGTGAATTGCGCACGCAGGCAAGCATCCATGGAGACCATGGTTTTTGGCGTGCAGGTAGCCAGCACGTGCTGGGCCGCAGTCAGATCCCAGCGGATGTTCGGGTCACCCACTTGTGCAAAAAACGGCAGGCGGAAGGCGCCAGCCATTAGTGTCAGGCTGGCCAGCTGATCAGCGAAGCTTGGCGCGGCTTGGAGCGCGGCAGCCAGATTGCCCAGCGGCCCGAGCGTCAGCACATGCACTTGGCCGGGCTGTGCGCGCACGGTGTCGGCCAGAAATTCTGATGCGGGTGTTGTTTGCTCGACCTGCCCGGGCTGGCGGGCGCCCGGATAGATCGGCACATCCAAGCCAGCGGCATCAAGCGTTCTGCGCAGGCTGGCCAGCCCATCGTCCAGTGGCGTATTGCCGAAGGTCACCGTGACGCCAATCAGTTCCACTTCAGGCGAGCCCAGCGCTAGCAACACCGCGAGGTTGTCATCCACGTCGGCGCCCGGCACGCCGAGGCCGGGGTCGCAGTCGATGATTAAACGTTTTGGCATGGCGCGATCATCGGCGAAGTGTTGGCTTTGTGCACGAGACAACTGCGCTGCGTTATGGTCAAGCCATGCAATATCTCCACACCATGGTGCGGGTCGCTGACCTCGACGCCGCGCTGCATTTTTACTGCGACCTGCTTGGCTTGGTCGAGCGCAAACGCCATGACCACGAAAAAGGCCGCTTCACACTCGTGTTCCTTTGCGCGCCTGAAGATCTGGAGCGCGCCGAGCGCGACCGTGCCCCGGAAGTTGAACTGACCTACAACTGGCCGCCCGAAGATGGCGAGCCCGAGCGATACACCGGCGGCCGCAATTTTGGCCACTTGGCGTATCGTGTCGATGACATCTACGCCGCGTGCCAGCGCCTCATGGATGGCGGCGTGACCATCAACCGCCCGCCGCGCGATGGCCACATGGCATTTGTGCGCTCGCCCGATGGCATCTCGATTGAATTGCTGCAGGCTGGCGACAAGTTGCCGCCGCAAGAGCCATGGGCATCCATGGAAAACACTGGAACTTGGTAAAGGAAGCACCGATGACGACTGTTAATGCTTGGGCCGCGCAGGAAGCCGGCGGCAAACTTGAGCCATTCACCTATGAACTGGGCCAGCGCGGCGCCAGAGAGGTGGAGATTGAGGCCGATTACTGCGGGCTGT
>JAAFAL010000084.1 GCA_018222345.1 bacterium | reverse complement strand
CGTTCTGGGCGCGGCTCTGGAGCGAGAAACGTAGCAATAGCTACGTTTGGAGTGAAGAGCAAGCCCAGGGCGGTCGAGACAAGCCAGATGCTGTGCAAGCGATGCGCCGGTACAAACTGGTTTTTCAACGAATCCCAGATTGTTAAATACAATCATGGGCCTACAGGTTCTAACAAGCGATCACGTGAAACATTCGGGCTAGTTGTGCAAATCAGCCAGCGGTGCGCCTTGGGCATGTCGCGCCTCGCAGGCGGCGATGGCCGTCAACGCGCTGTCCAGCGCACCGCGGCTGTCGGCGATGAATGCCTTGCCATTTGCGCCACTGGTGGCCGCCAAATGGGCGTCGCGCCATAGTTGATCGGCCTGTGCAGCCAAGGTTTCGGCATCGATGACCTCCCACCCGGCGCTGGCCTGAATCAGCCCATTGCCGGCATCGGCAAAGGTTTTGCGGTGCGGGCCGAACAACACGGGGATGCCCAGGGCCGCGGGCTCCAAAGTGTTGTGGCCGCCAATATCGGGCACTAGCGTGCCGCCGACAAACGCCACGGTGCCCAGGCGATAGTAGGCCAGCAATTCACCCATGCTGTCGCCGATGAGCACATCGCAGCCGCGCGGCTCGCCGCTACGGCGGCCGACCAACCAGCCATGCGCAGCGCCAAAGTCGGCGGCCTCGCGGGCGCAGCGGTCAAAGCGTTCTGGGTGGCGCGGCACCAGCACCAGCTTTGCGCCCGAATGGCGTTGCTTGAGGCGCACAAAGGCATCAAGCAGCGTGGGCCATTCACCCGGATGCACGCTGCCCGCCACGAGTGCTGGCGCATGAGCGGGCCAACCGAGCACGCTGCGAATCGCGTCGGCGTCGGCATCGACGGTATCTGGCGGCGTGATGTCGAACTTGAGGTTTCCCGCCACCTGCACGCGGTCGTCGCGGGCGCCAATGGCGCGGAACCGCTGGGCGTCGTCCGGCCCCTGCGCCAGCACATACGATACCCGCGCCAGCATCACCCGGCTGAGCGACGGTACGCGCTGAAACCGCGCCGCAGAACGCGCCGACACCCGCGCATTGGCAAGCACCAGCCGCACACCGTGGCGGTAAGCGGCGGCGTAAAGGTTTGGCCAAAGTTCGCACTCGACAATCACCCCCACTGCCGGGCGCGTGCGGCGGATGAAGCGGGTGACGGCAATCGGCGTGTCGAAGGGCAAATAGCTGTGCACGACTTGATCGCCAAAGACGGCCCGGATGCGCTCGGAGCCAGTCGGCGTGATGCAGGTCACGGTGACACTGCGCGGCGGATGTTTGGCAACCAGCGCACGGATCAGCGGAATCGCAGCTTGGAACTCGCCCACCGACACGCAATGCACCCACACGCCGCCTGGCGCGGGCCGCGGGCCGTTGCCCAGCCGCTCGCCCCAGCGCTGCAAATAGGCGGGCTGGCGCAGGCCGCGGCGTAACAGGTTGAGCAACACAAACGGCATCGCCAAGTAGAACAGCGCAGTGTATAGCCAGCGCATGCTCAGGCTGCGCGCGCGGCTCATGCGTTGTAACCGGCTTGCAGCATCGTCCAACACGCCTCGTCGAAGGCCATGCCGGGATGTTGGCCGGCAATCTTGTCCAGCGACCGGCGCAGGCGTTTGAGGTTGCCGGCGCGCCACGCAGCGCCATCGCGAAACCGCGCTCGGTCCAGGTCGATGATCATCCACTGGCCGTCGTCGCGGCGAAGCAGGTTGCGGGCATTGAGGTCGGCATGCCAGACACCGGCGTCGTGCAGTTGCGCGATAACGCTGCCGACATGCCGCCAATCGGCTTTGGACAAGGTGTCGGCAATTGCGGCATCGGCCAGCGACACGGCGCCGGGAATGGCCTCAGTAATCAGGTCGAAGCTGTCGAACAACCCATGCCGGTGCAAGCAGGCGGCAACCGGCCGCGGCACCGGCAGGCCATCGCCATGCAGGCGCGCGCCGATGCGGAACTCGCGCCAAGGCCGGGTGGACGCCTTGGGCCAGTGGATATAGCGATCGGCAATCAATTTGCCCGGCAGGCCACCGCGGCGGTAGTGGCGCAACACCCAGCCGGCGCCAGCGGGCGTGGGCACATCAATAAACCACGCGGCGCCACGGCCCTCGGCGCTACCGGCCAACTTGCCGGTAGCGCGCCAATGCTCAGGGTCAAACAAGGCTGGCGACGGATCGGTGACCAACGCAGGGTCGTATATGATCCGGGCATGGTCGCTGGCAATTTCGGCTTCGCGCAATTTTGGCATCCAATGGGGTGCCCAGCCGCGGGCACGGTGGCTCGATTGTGCGGCAAAAGCGGGCGCGGCCCCAAAGCCGCGGGCGAGCGTGATGACCAATCAACCTGAAGGCGCGGCCCTGTTGTTGCCGCTAGCGCCGCAGCCATGGCGGCGCTGGGCGCCGGCGGGTTGGCAGGCATTGACGAACGTGCTGCTGGCGCGCGGCGTGCATGTTTGCGTGGCTGGCCTGGCCCTGAACGGCGCGGAGATGGTCGATGCGCAGTGGGTCGAAACCACGCTGCAGCGCGGCCCGTGGCGCGTTGTAGTCAGCGACAAGAACCCTTTATTGGATCAGGCGCTACAGGGCTTGTGGCCGGTGGTGGCATTGGCCGGGCCGGATGCCGTCGAGACGACGCACGCCATGCCGCCGCATTGGGTGGTGCGCAGCCCGGCCTATTGTTCGCCGTGCAGCCAAATGGGTTGCCAAAATCGGCCTGACAGCCCGGCGGTGTGTCTGGATTGGTTGTCGCTGCGCGCGGTCATGCCGGCGGTTGATGCGGCGCTGGCGCTGCCGCGGCAGATCAGGCCCTAGTACAACCGGTAGCTGATGGGCACGCGGACATGCCGGCCAGCCGCATCCAACTCGGCTGGCGGCTTCGGCAAGGGCTGCGCCTCGGCGAGCAAGCGTGCGGCTGCGTCGTCCAGCATCAAATAGCCCGAACTGCGCGCCAGGCGTGACCACGCCACGGTACCGTCGGCCTGCACTACAAATTCCAGTTCGGTGACGCCTTCCCAGCCTTGGTGGCGTGCCTCGGTGGGGTAGTGCTTGTGCGCGTTCAGCCACGCCTGCAGCTTGGCGTAGTAATCGGCCGTGCCATGGGCGCCGCCGGTCCGGGCTGGCCGGTTGGCCTTGGTTGATTGTTTTGCGGCTGGCTTCGGGGCTTTTGCGCTAGCCCGCCGGAGCGTTGCGGGCTTGCTTGGTGCAACTGTCGGCTCGGGCGTCGCGCGCACCTGCGGCGCTGAAGACTGTGGCGCCTGCAATTGAATGTTGAGCTCCAAACCCTGGTCGCCGGCGTGCTCCGAACCGCTAAGCGGCAAGGGCGCCAACTGGCTGATCAGCCCGGCATGCGCCGCTGTGGCAAGCAACAACGCAATCAGCCACTGGCCGCGAGCAAACATGGCTTAGCTGGCTTCGCCGCCTTCGCGGATCGGCGCATATTGCTCGCGCCACAGGCTGTTTTGCGCCGGCGCTGGCCGCGTCAGCCGGCCCACCGCATCACGCATGTCCAGCGCGGTGCGCTCGGCCACACGCTCGAACCATTGCAGCATCACCACCGCCGGAATGGCGACGATCAGCCCCGCCGCCGTGGTCAGCAGCGCCTCCCAGATTCCGCCCGACAACAAGCCGGGGTCAATCCGCGAGCCGGCTTGCTCCAAAGCCTGGAAGGCCCGAATCATGCCGATCACCGTGCCCAGCAAACCCAGTAGTGGGCTGAGATAGGCGATGAGTTCCAGCGGCCGCAGCAGGCGCCGCATGATGTCGAGTTGCAGCGCGGCAACGCGGCTGGCCTCGGTGGCAGTTGCATCGGCATTGGCGCCACTGGCCTGCATGCGCATCACTGCTTCCAGCGTGCGCGCCAGGGGCGACGGGTTGCCCGCCAGCAAGGCCCGCGCCTGATCGGCGCGGCCGCTGCGCCAGGCATTGATGGCCGGCGTGACGAACGCGCGGTCGAACGCCCGTAGCTTCACCAGTTGCCAGGTTTTGAGCAGAAAGATCGCCAGGCTGACGATGGACATGGCAATCAGCAGCACGATGACCGGGCCGCCGGATTCCAACAGGAAATTCAGTCGCTGCAAGTGCGCACCCTCCGAGGCCGCAGTCGAGTAAGTCCGAGCACTTTAGCGCACAGTGCTTGGCGGACAGAAAATACACGCAAATGCTATCATTTGCCGCGGCTTAACTTTCGCCGCTAATTCGAGGATTTGGCTCATGTTTTTCAGCCACTTGCGCGCAACACGGGTGTCGCCAAAACGGGCCAGCTTGGCGGCCGCAGTGCTGTTGTCCGCAGCGCTGGCATGGCCAGCATATGCCGACGGCTTGAGCGACGCGCGCGGGCACATCGATGCCGGCAATTTCAGCGCCGCGCTCACCGCACTGGATGAGCACCTGCGCGAATTCCCGCAAGACGCCGAGGCGCGCTTCACCCGCGGCCTGGTGCTGGTGAAGCTCACCCGCACCGACGAAGCGATCCAGATGTTCGCCGACCTGACGCGCGACTATCCGCAATTGCCCGAGCCGTACAACAACCTGGCGGTGCTTTACGCCCAGCGCGGCGACTACGAAAAGTCGCGTGATGCACTGGAGGCCGCACTGGCCACACACCCCAGTTATGCCACCGCGCACGAGAACTTGGGTGATGTCTATACCGCGCTGGCCACCGCAGCGTACAACCGCGCGCTGGTGCTGGATGACTCCAACGAGACCGTGCGCGTCAAGCTCAGCCTGTTGAATCAACTGGACTCGTCCAGCGTTGGCGACACCCAAGTAGCGACCGCGCAGCCAAGCACGCCACCGGCCACCGCGCAGCCCGCCCCGGCAAGCACAACGCCCGTTGCGCCGGTCAGCCAGGCTCCAGCCAATACCGATGCGCTTGTCGATGGCGTGCGCCGTGCACTGTTCGACTGGGCGGAAGCCTGGTCGAACCAGAACGTCGAAGGCTATTTGGATAGCTACGACGTCAGCTTTTTGCCCGACGACGGCCAAAGCCGCAGCGCCTGGAACAACGAGCGCCGCCGCCGCGTCGCCGCACCCGGGTTTATTCGCATTGAGCTGATCGAGCCCACTATCGAAATTCTGGGCAACGGCCGCGCTACCGTGACCGTTGGCCAAGTGTATGAATCCGACACCTACAGCGACCGCGTGACCAAGCTGATGGAGTTCCGCAAGCGCGGCGATACTTGGCGCATCGTCCGCGAAACCGTCGTCAGCACCGGCTGAACATGGCCAGGATACATGCCAGTTTAGCCAGCCTCGGGCTGGCCGCTTGCGCGGTGCTGGCAACGCCAGTCAGTGCCATGCCGGGCTTGCTGATGTTGCCACCCGACCCCGAGGCGCAGTTGTTGTCGGCCATCAGCCAACTGCGTGACGGCGACAGCGACGTGGCGTTCTCGACGCTGTCGCGCCTGACCCGCCAAGAGCCCGGCTTTCGGCTGGCGCAATACATGTACGCCAACCTGCTGATGGCACGCGCCGGGCGCAGCGCGGCCGAACTGCCCAATGAGCGCAGTGATGCCATCGCCAGCTTGATTGACGAAGCCAACAAACGTTGGAACCACCGCGCCGGCCACCCCAATGCGGCTGGTGGCGACACGGTGCTGCCGCACCCATTACTGTCATTGCCGCCCACACAGCGCTATGCAGTTGTTGTCGATCTGACCGCCGGCCGGCTGTACGTCATCGAAAACAAGGACGGCGCGCTGCGCGTGGTGCGCGATGTGTATGCCACCATCGGCCGCGCCGGCATGGGCAAAGAGGTCGAAGGCGACGGCCGCACGCCGATCGGCGTCTATCGCGTCACCAGCTTTTTGCCCGACAGTGGCCTGCCGGATTTGTACGGCCATGGCGCCTATCCCGTGAGTTACCCCAATGCATGGGACCGTCAGGCTGGGCGCACGGGCTATGGCATTTGGATGCATGGCGTGCCGCACAGCACCTACAGCCGCCCGCCGCAATCCAGCGAGGGCTGCGTGGCTGTTGCCAACCGCGACCTCGAATCATTGGCGCCATTCATCAAGCCCGGCCACACGCCGGTGGTGTTTGCCGACCGCGTCGATTGGATTCCGGCGTCCGAAGCCGAGTTGCTGGCTGAGTTGCTGCGCAGCAAGGTGCAAAACTGGGCCAGCGACTGGGAATCGCTCAACACCGACGCCTATCTGGACCACTACGCCAGCGACTTTCGCGCCGGCAACATGGACCTGCCCGCCTTCGCCGCGCACAAGCACCGCGTGAACGCGCGCAAGAACTTCATCGACGTTGAACTCGACCAGATGGAAGTGTTCCGCTACCCGGCGGTGGATGAACGCCTGTATCTCGTGCGCTTCCGCCAGCGCTACGCCAGCGACAATTACAAATCGACCAGCCGTAAAGAACAGATGTGGCGGCTGACCGACAACGGGCGCTGGGAAATCGTCAACGAGGACAACGAGGCCTAGTTGTCATTGCGAGGCGCGTAGCGCCGCGGCAATCTCGTCACGTTGGCGTCTCGCAACGACAAGACGAATTACAGCGCCAGGCTGTCTTCTCCCACAGCAACCCCGTCGGCATCAAACCGCCGCTCGGTAATCCGCATGTCGCCATCCGCCGTCCAGGTCAGCGCCGTGCTGGCTCGCGTGCCATACGCGTCGCCAGTGATAAACATGGGCGACAGGAAGCGCTCGGTTTGTGTGCCCACACCGGTATCGGGCAAATGCGCATCGGAACCAGGCTGGGTGTGGTGCATCAATGCCAGTAATGCGTCGTGCTTGACCGAGCCACCGGCGAGCAGGCCCTCCAGTCGCGCACGGGCGCGCTCGACCTTGGGCCAGCCGGAATCCAGCTCGCCGTTGGACAGCGCATAAACACCGGCTTCAACCGCATGCGCATGCGGCTTCGGGCGGTTGGAACCAAACCACAGGCTGTCACCATCGCTGAGCAGCAGGCTGAAGCCAGCGTAGGCCTTGCCGTCGATGCCGTGCATGAACTGCTCGGGCGTCATGTTGCCGCGGAGAAAGTTTGCCACCAGTTCACCGCGTGATGGCGCACCGACAGGCGTCTGCTGCATCTCGCGAAAGTTGGTCAATGCGGCAAATCGCCCGCCGCGGGCACAACCCATCCAACTGCCACCGGCTTGCAGATCGCGGCCCGCTGCAACTTCGGGGTCGTCATCCCACCAGCCCAACGGCGCTGTCGGCCGAGCGTGGAATTCATCGCGATTCGCCGCCACCACCAAGCGGTAGTCGGCATCGGGTTTCCAGGCGAAGGCGATCAGGCACATGGGCTGCGGCGTGGCTTGGCGGCTGCACAGCCTGCGTTGGCAGCCAAGGGGTGTCAACAGATTGGCCCGGCGCGGGCTACACTGCCAGCATGCAAGACGAAGCGCCTGCCGCTATCCCCCGCAGCCAGCGCGTGGCCGCCATTCGCGCGTGGCAGCAAGCCGAACCCACCGCGGGTATTCGCGGCTTGGGCGCCATCAGCAACAAACTGTCGTCGGCGCTGACCGGCACGCTCAAACATGCGATTCCGGTGTCCGCCATCGAGACCGCTTTGGGCACCGCCAGCGACCTAGCGCTGCGCACCAGCGCACGGCAGGCCATGTGCGAGCAAGCTGGTGTGCGCGCCATCGAGGACATTCGCGCGCTGCCGCTAGAGCAATCCGATGCGCTGGCACGGCGCGTGAAGCACCGCGGCATGGCGCTGGCTGCAAGTTCGGGTGCGGCGACGGGTATTGGCGGAGCGGCGCTAATCGCCGCCGATATTCCGGCCTTGCTCACTGTTTGTCTGCGCACCATCCATCGCACGGCGATGGCTTACGGTTATCCGCTGCAGGGCGAGGCCGGCCGCGCGCTAGCCATTGGATTGTTTGCGCTGGCCACCAGCAATACGGCGGAAGAAAAGCAGGCCGCCATCGCCGCACTTTCAACCACGACGCCCGGCGCTGCACTGCCCAGCCTGGCGCAAGCGGCGTGGCGCGAAGGCGTCGAGCGCTTGTCGGAGCGCGAGTTGACCAAACAAGCGCTGGCCTACTCCATGCACAATCTCGCCACGCAACTGGGCGTTAACCTGGCCAAACGCAAGGCCGCCGCCGCGGTGCCGGTGCTCGGCGCTGTAATCGGCGGTTCGGTAAACGCCTGGACCGTGCACGACCTGGCCCGCAGCACGCAGTTTGCCTTTCAGGCATGGCGGCTTGGGGTCTGGGGTGATGCTGGGCAAGCGCTGGCGATTGATGCCGATGCGACCGAACTGGTACTGCCTTCAGACACAGCCGACAACTAGCTAGATACAATCAATTTGTTACATGACCTAACAAGCGGCCATGTGAAACATCCGGGCTAAGCGTGCTTGCAAGCCGGCGCCGCGCGCGTCACGCTTTGCGGTCTGCCTACAAACACTTCGAAAACAACGCACTCGCAACAGGGTGCAGCAGGGGACACACATGCGACGACTTTCACCTTTGGATGCGGCTTGGTTGACCGTGGAATCGCGCGACACGCCGATGCACGTTGCCAGCTTGGTGATTTTGTCCAAGCCCAAGAATGCCGGTGAGAATTACCTGATCGAACTGGCCGAGCAATTGCGCAGTTCGCGCACCTTCGTGCCGCCGTTCAACCTCAAGATCAAGCAGTCGCCGCTGAAAAACGTGTTGCCGGTGGTCAAGGAACACCGCGACATCGACATGGAATACCACGTGCGCCACTCGGCACTGCCCAAGCCCGGTGGCGAGCGCGAACTGGGGCAGATCGTCTCGCGCCTGCACGCGCACCAGCTAGACCTCACCCGGCCACTGTGGGAATGCCACTTGATCGAAGGCCTGGAGGGCGACCGCTTTGCGCTCTACACCAAGATGCACCACTCGCTGGTCGATGGCGTGGCTGGCGTGCGCATCTTGCAACAGGCGTTCTCGACCAATGCGCGCGATCGCAACATGCCGCCGCCCTGGTCCAAGCCAGCAGCCACAAATAATAAAGCGGCGGCAAAAAAGGCAGATCCTGAGGCCAAGCAAGAGTTCAGCTCGCCCACGGCGCTGGCGGCCGAAGCCATGGGCGGCGTGAAAAAGCAGGCCAAGAGCGTCAGCGGCCTGGCGCGCATCTTTGGCGAATTTGGCAAAGCACGCGGCAGCGACACGAACAAGTTGTCGTCGCCGTTCGATGCCCCCAAATCGGTATTCAACGGCCGCGTCACCCCGCCACGCCGGTTTGCCACCCAGCAATACGATATTACGCGCGTCAAAAAGGTGGCCGCCGCTGCGGGCGTGACACTCAACGACGTGGTGCTGGGCTTGTGCGGCACCGCGCTGCGGCGTTTCCTGCTCGAATCCAATGCGCTGCCGGACAAATCGCTGACCGCTGGCATCCCGGTTTCAGTACGGCCAGCAGGCGACATCAACGTCGGCACCGCCATCAGCTTCATCATCTCAACGCTGGGCACCGATATTGCCGACCCGAAGTTGCGGCTGGAAGAAATCCACCAAGCGACGACGCGTGCCAAGCAAGAGCTGCAAAAGCTGTCTCGCAGCCAGATCGACCGCTACACGCTGCTTTTGATGGGGCCATTTATTGGCGCCCTGGTTGCTGGTTTGGGCGGGCGCACGCGGCCGGTATTCAACATCACCATCTCCAACGTGCCTGGGCCAGACAAGCCGCTGTATTTCAATGGCGCGCGGATGGAAGGCATCTTCCCGGTATCGCTGCTGTCGCACGGCCAAGCGCTGAACATCACCTGCCTGAGCTACAACGGTAATCTCAACTTCGGCTTTACCGCTTGCCGCGACACACTGCCACACACGCAGCGGCTATCGGTTTATACCGGCGAGGCATTGGAAGAATACGAGGCGCTGTACAAGACCAAGACCAAGAGTCGCGCCAAAGCCAGCTAACCGCTCTGCACTTCCGGTAAACGCACGGCTGCGATGGCGGCGACCAACACGCCAATGCCGAACAGCAGCACCAAGCCACCGGGGCCGATGAGCGGCTCCAGTGCGCTTAGCCCGCCACCGGCGAGCAACAACAGGCCGATGACCGTGTTGCTAACGGCAGTGTAGGCCGCGCGGGTGTCCTGCGTGGCCATGTCGATCAAGTAGGTACTGCGGCCCAGGCGGATGCCGCTGTGCGCCAGCGCCAAGCCGAAGTACAACAGCGCAAAGGCCCAGACCGAGCTCACCGCAGCGGCCTGCACGCCCCACGCTGCAATGCAGGTACCCCCCGCCAGCGCACCGGCCAGCATCAACACGCGGCGACTGGACTGGTCGGCCATGCGGCCCCAAACCGTGCCGCCGATGAGGTTGGCGATACCCACGGCAATCAACATGCTGCCCAAGGCGCTGAATGCGGCGTCGGTCTGCTCGCGCGTGAGCAGCACCAAAAACGGGAAGGCGAATGCCGACGACAAGAACAATGCGCGGGTGATGACAAACCAGCGAAACTGGGGGTCGTCGCGCAACAGAACAAGTTGCCGCAGCGCCTCGGCGCCAGCATTGGCGCCGCCACCGGTGGCACCGGGTTCCTCGACAACAAAGTGATACGTCAAGCCCGCCGCCAGCCACATCAGCGCTGCGCCCAGGCACAGGCCGATGAGAAACTGCAGCGAATGGTCGCCGACAAAAAAGCCCGATACGCCGATGGCAAGGGCTACGCCACCCGCAACCGACGAGGCATAGCCCGAGGCCTTGCCGCGCGAGAACTTGGACACGGTCTTGCCCTGCACATCCTTGATGGCCACCGAGCACACGCCGCGCGCCAAGCTGAACACGACCAGCAGGCCGAGGATGCTCCAGCCGGCGGCAGCCCCGGCGAGCAGCCAGGCGCTGGCGCCCATGCCGCCCACGCACAGGCCTTGCACCACGCTACCCCACACCCAAAAATTTTTGCGGATGGGTTGGCGCCGGATCAGCGCGGCGACGAACAACTGCGGAATCAGCGCCAGCGATTCGCGGATGGGCACGGTGAGCCCGGCCATGAAGCCGGGCGCGCCGACGGCGCCCAGTAGCCACACCAGCACCAATTTGGCGCTGGCCAAATGGTCGCCGGACTTGGTAGCCGACAGCGCCACAACATGGATGCCGAAGTTACGCGGCAAGTGCTTGCAGGCCGCGTCGGGTACGTCCTTGCACACCCGCGCGTCCTCATCGCCGGTGGCCAGGCCGTAAACACCGCGGGTGAATTTGTCGAGCTGTTGGTTCATCGTTGTATGAGGATGCCGGAAACAACAACGCGGGCCGTGGCCCGCGTTGTCACCAGAACAGGGCGCCTTACCGGCGTGCCTGCTCCATCACTGCCATGCCCTTGAGGATGTTCAGCGCCTCGTACAACGCGAAATCCTGCTCGGGTGACACCAGGTTTTGCTCAGCCTCATCAGCCTCCGACGTGTCGCCGTCTTCGTTGTCCAACCGGCCGCTGAGGTCGGACTCGCCAATCGGCTTGGGCCCGCTGTCGCGCTTTTCGACCTTGACGCGGTCAATGGTCACGTCGGGCTCGATGCCCTTGGCCTGAATGCTGCGGCCATCCGGGGTGTAGTAGCGCGCCGTCGTCAGCTTGATGGCGGCTTGGTTGGGCAACGGCATGATGGTTTGCACCGAGCCCTTGCCAAAGGTCTTGGCACCAACCAACAAGGCGCGCTTGTGGTCTTGCAAGGCGCCAGCAACGATCTCGCTGGCCGAAGCGGATGCTTCATTGACCAGCACCACCAACGGCGCGCCATTCAGGCGGTCGCCGGGGCGCGCATTGAAGCTGCGGCTGTTGTCGCCATTGCGGCCCTTGATCGAAACAATGGTGCCTTTTTCCAAAAACGCATCGCTGACATCCACGGCCGCGTTGAGCACGCCACCGGGGTTGGTGCGCAGGTCCAGCACCACGCCGCGCAAGTCGCCCTTGTTTTCTTTCAGCAACTTGTTGATTTCCTCGTTGAGCAGCTTGCCGGTGTTACCGGTAAATGTGCTGATACGCAGGTAGCCGTACTCGGGTTCGAGGATGCGGCTGCGCACGCTGCGGACCCGGATGATGTCGCGGGTGATATCGACCAATAGCGGTTGCGTCTCGCCTTCGCGGATCACCGTCAACTCGATGTCGGTGCCCGGCTCGCCGCGCATTTGGCGCACGGCCTCGGTCAGGCTCATGCCTTTGACCGGCGTGTCGTCAATCTTGACGATCAGGTCGCCCGGCTGGATGCCAGCGCGTTTGGCCGGCGTATCATCAATCGGCGCGACCACCAGCACGGCGCCGTCTTGCATTTGCACTTCGATGCCCAAGCCGCCGAACTTGCCCGACGTGCTGACAGTGACTTCCTTGTACTCCTCGGGGTCGAGGTAGGCCGAGTGCGGATCCAGGCCCGACAACATGCCGCGGATGGCGTTTTCCAACAGCGCGTCGTCGCCAATGTCTTCAACATAGTCGGACTGCACGCGGTTGAGGATTTCAACAAACGATTGCAGTTCGTCCAGCGGCAAATCGGCCGGCTGCTGCTTGGTGGCGAACACGCCACTGGTTAGCGACAGGCCGAGGCCTAGCGACATACCCAAGCCGAGCACGGCGAGGGTTTTGCTTGATTGTTTCATGTGGTTCTCCGTCGGCGCCCACCCGCTGGGCACCTGTTGTGACACGCAAAGGCTGCGCCACGGCCATGCAAAATAACACAGCATTGATGCCGCACAGGCTTGGACCTGTCTCGTATACGCATCT
>JAAFAL010000083.1 GCA_018222345.1 bacterium | reverse complement strand
AGGATGACATGTACAAAGGCGCATTGGATCGCTTCACGTGGAAGCTGGTCGGCAAGAAGGAATACTACCTGCCGGTGAACTCCTACCGCATGAACCTCGACACGGTGAAGTACGACGACGTCATCCAAAAGAGCCACATCAACCAAGACCTCGCGCGCTACGAATTGCGCCGTGCCTGGGTGGTGGAAGCAACGCTCAAGGACGGCACCACGCACAAGTTTGGCAAGCGCCGCTTCTACGTGGATGAAGATAGCTGGAACATTGTTGTCGTCGATTGCTACGACACCCGCGGCAACCTGTGGAAAGTGCAAGAAGGCCACTTGCTCGTTGAGCGCAGCCTGCCGGCATCGACCACAGTTCCGGAAGTCATTTACGACCTGCAGGCCCGCTCGTACTTCGCCACTGCGCTGCGCAGCGAAGACAAGCCCAATAGCCAGTTCGTCGATTACGACACGCGTTACTTTGACCCACGCGAACTGAAGCGCCGAGCCACGCGCTAAGGTTCGGGGGTAACTAACTACAGCTAGCCCCGGCGCCCACGGTGCCGGGGCTTTTTTGACGGCAGACGACCGCTCGGCATGATCCGGCGGCAACTAATAGGGAGACGCCCATGCGGCCCACGCATGCCACCACCAGCCTAACCGCGCTGGCCTTTGTTGCAGGCGCTGCATTTGCAGCCCCGCAGGATGATCCGATCAAGCCGCACCCAGCGGCAATCGAAGACTTGGCGCCACAATCCATCATGGTCGATCTGGCCAAGGCTGGTGGCACCGTCGTGGCCGTCGGCGCGCGCGGGCACATTTTGCTGTCAGCCGACGGCGAAAACTGGCGGCAGGCGCCGTCACCGGTTTCGGTGATGCTGACGCGGGTTCGATTTGTCAACGACAAGATCGGCTACATCGGTGGCCACGACGCCGCCATCCTCAAAACGCTCGACGGCGGCGAGACGTGGGTGCTGAAGAACTACAAACCCGAGTTGGAGCAGGCGATTTACGACCTGCACTTTTTCGACGCCGACAACGGCATCGCCGTGGGCGCTTACGACCTGTTCTGGCGCACCGCGGATGGCGGTGACACCTGGGAGCCCATCGATAGCCCGGTAGGCCAAGGCGAACTGCACCATTATTCGATTACAGCGCTCAACGACGGCACGCTGTTGATTGCCGGCGAGCGCAGCATGCTGGCGCGCTCATTGGACGGCGGCGACACCTGGGAGCGCATCGTCAGCCCCTATTTCGGCTCGTACTTTGGTGCTGTGGCCAGCGGCCCAACAGGCGCCGTCGTCTACGGCCTGCGCGGCAACACCTACTATTTGCCCAACGTCGCCGCGCTGCCGACTACCGAACCGGACGAATATGCCGAGTACCCGCTGGGCGAGATGCCCGAGGGTGGCGCCATCGAAGTCAAAGCACCGACCACCGATTCGCTGTTCAACGGCGTGAGCACACCAAACGGTGGCGCTTTGCTGGTGGGCGTGAATGGCACCGTGCTGCGCTACGCGCCGGGCGCAACCAAGCTGGCGCGCGTGCCCAGCGGCACCAGCGCACCTTTGGGCGACATTGAAGTGCTGGGCAACCGGCTTGTTCTGGCCGGCGAATCCGGCGTTACAACAATTTCCGCGAACTAGTCGGACACACCGAATAAAGGGAGACCACCATGGCCGCAAGCTCTGGCGCAACGGGTGCATGGACACAAAAAATTCTCGCGGTTGTCGAGCCGCTAATCTACGGCAAGCGCTGGGTGGGCATCCTCTGGCTGAGCGTGCTCACCGTGCTGCTGGCCTGGCAGGCTGCGCAGCTCAAGCCCGACGCCGGTTTCGAGAAGTCCATTCCGCTGGAACACCCGTATATGCAGGTGTTCAAGCAGTACCAAGCCGACTTTGGTGGCGCCAACACGGTGCTGGTGGCCTTACTGCAAAAAGGCGGCGAGGACATCTACAACGAAGAATTCCTCGAGAAACTCAAGTTCGTTACTGACGAAGTGTTCTACGTGCCCGGCAACGACCGCCGGCGCGTCACCTCGCTGTTCACGCGCAACGTGCGCTATATCGAAGTGGTCGAGGGCGGCCTGTCCGGCGCCAACGTCGTCCCGGCCGACTACAGGCCGACCGAAGAAAACTTTGAGCTGATCAAAACCAACGTCGGCAAGGCCGACATCATCGGCCGCCTAGTCACCAGCGACCAACGCGGCGCCTTGGTGCAAACCGAGCTGCTGGAGTTCGACCCCGCGACTGGCGAAAAGCTGGACTACCGCCGGGTCGCCAAATTGCTGGAGAACATTCGCGGCGCTGTGACTAGCGAGCGCAAGTGGGAATACAAACTCACCGAAGCGGTCGGCACTAAAGAAGCCGGCACCGTTGTCGCCACTTGGTACAGCGAGCCAAGCCGGCTGGACAAACTGTTCGGCAAGACCAACGTCATTACAGCCAATGAAGACGGCGTGCCCATCACCGTGCCGGTGAGCAATCGCGACCTGGAAATCGTCGAGTCGGCCAACGAGAACTACAGCGACCAAGTCAGCGTGCACATCATCGGCTTCGCCAAGATCATCGGCGATGTGACCGACGCCACGCTGGAAGTTGTCGGCTTCTTCTTGCTCACGCTGCTGATGACGCTGGTGTTGCTGTGGCTTTATACCGGCTCGCTCAAGCTGGCGATTCTGCCGCTGGTATGTTCCATCGTCGCCGTGATCTGGGAGTTCGGCCTGCTGACAACGGCCGGCTACGGGCTCGACCCCTTCGCCATTCTGGTGCCTTTCCTGGTGCTGTCGGTGTCTGTGAGCCACGGCGTGCAATATGTGAACGCCTGGGTGAGTGAAATTGCCGACGGCAGAACCAGCTACGACGCGTCGCTGGAAACCTTCCGGCGCCTGGCCATCCCTGGCACGACAGCACTAATTACGGACGTGGCCGGCTTTGCCACGATCTACCTGATCCCCATCGACATCATCCGTGAGATGTCACTCAATGCCGCGTTTGGTATCGCCTCGATCATCATCACCAACAAGGTCATGATGCCGATCTGGCTGACCTACGTGAATGTCGATGCCAAGGTGTTCGAGAAGAAACAGGCATTCCGCGACAGATTGTTCGCGCCGATGTTCCGGCTGATTGCCAAGGTCACTCACCGTTGGCCGGCTGCCATCACCATCGGCATTTGTATTGGCCTGCTAGCCATTGCGGTCGAAAAATATCCCGACCTGCAGGTGGGTGATGCACAAAAAGGCGTGCCCGAACTGCGGCCCGATTCGCGCTACAACCAGGACAGCGCCGCCATCGTCGAAAACTTCGACCTGGGCGTCGATATTCTCAAGGTTGTGGCTGAGACCGACCCCGAAGCCTGCCGCTTCTACCACACCATGGAGCAAACCGATCGCTTCTTGTGGCAGATGCAGAACACCGACGGCGTGCAATCGGCGCTGGGCTTGCCGACCTACATGAAGCTGGTTTATTCGGGCTTCAACGAAGGCCATATCAACGCTCGAATTTTGCCGCGCAACGCCAATGCCATGGCGCTGCTGTTGTCGCAGTTCCCGTCGTCCACCGGCCTGCTCAACACCGATTGCTCGGCGATGGCCATGTTCATCTTCACCGAAGACCACAAGGCCGGCACCATCGAGCACATTGTTGACGAGGTCGAGACATTCAACACCGCCAATGCCGAGCGCTTTGCGGCGGTTCACCCTGGCACCGATCTGGGCGCCTGCGCCGACAAGACCGCGTTAGTGCGCGCCGCTGGCCAGACCAACCTGGAATACAAGCTGCGCAACGACCGGCTGGTGGCGCTGGACGCCAACAGCGAAGAAGCCAAGCTGCTCCAGGCCGAGGCCGATGAACTCAAGGCCCAACTCGACGAACAACGCGCGCAGATTGCCGCCGTCGAGTCGCCCTGCCCGGTTAACTTTGCGCTGGCCACAGGCAATGTGGGCGTGATGGCGGCAACCAACGAGGTCGTGACCGAGCAGGAACTGCAGGTCGTGTTCTGGGTTTATGTTGTTGTCGTGATCTTCTTGTTCCTCAGCTTCTGGAGTGTCGCCGGCGTGCTGTGCGTGGTGTTGCCGCTGAGTTTGGTGTCGATCATGGCCTACGCCGTCATGGCCTGGCTTGAAATCGGCCTGAAGGTCGCCACGCTGCCAGTCGTGGCACTGGCGGTCGGGATCGGCGTGGACTACGGCATCTACGTCTATGCCACGCTCATCGACGGCATCGAACGTGGCCTGAATCTGGAAGACGCTTTCTTCGACACCCTGAACAAGACCGGTAAGGCCGTGCTGTTCACCGGCGTCGCGCTGGGCGTTGGCGTGGGCACGTGGTTGTTCTCGGCGCTGCAGTTCCAGGCCGACATGGGCATCTTGCTGGTATTCATGTTCACAGCCAACATGTTCGGCGCCATCTTGGTGTTGCCGGCGCTGGCGCGGTTCATGACCAAGCGTAAAGATGGGACGCGGCCGGCTGACAACTAAGCACTAGGTGATACCGATCGGGTGCAATCTTTCCCAATGAAGTGCGCGGCTGTTTGAGACATCGTGATCGGCATAGAACCCCTGATCGTTATCGGACTTGCTACGAATCACGGTCGATCTGGAGGGCTGCTCCAGCCCATCAGGGGGACGTGACTTAAACGGTCGGCGTTACGTTCGTTCAGCCTTATTGCTTATTTACGGCCAATCGGCTATAAACAGCTTCTACGGTCGATCGAACTTACCGCAATGATGGAGATGAAGGTTCAAACAGCCCGCGATCTGGGCATCCTAATTCGCAAGCACCGCATTGCACGTGTCCTCACGCAAACCCAACTGGCCAAGGCGCTTGGCGCGTCTCAGAAATGGGTGTCCGACGTCGAGCTTGGAAAAGAGCGCGCGCAAGTGGGAGCAGTGCTGCGGGCCCTGGGCTATCTTGGGGTTGAGTTGAGGGCACATGAGCGCAGCCACGCGTCTTCCAAGTCAGAACTTGATGACATCTTGGCGCAGCACAACGATGCCTAAGATCACTGCACTTGGATGCTGGATCAATGACGACCGCGTCGGCGAGCTGCGGCGAGAGCGCGGCCGCTACCGATTCGAATATGACAGGTCGTGGTTAGAGGCGGACAAGCATCACCCGTTAAGCCTGTCGATGCCCTTGGCCAACGACATTCATACAGGCCCGGTTGTCGAGCGCTTCCTGTGGAACCTGTTGCCCGACAACGCGCGAATACTAGAATCGTGGGCGCGTCGTTTTGAGGTTTCGGCGAGCAGCGCAATCAGCTTACTGGCCTACGTTGGCAATGATTGCGCCGGCGCAGTCCGGTTCACTGAAGTGGATGCAAACCCGGACCAAGTTCAAGAATCGGACGTTGATTGGCTGAGCGAAGGCCAGTTGAACGAGCGCATCAATGACCTTGCTCAGCAAGCCTCTGACGGCCGAAGGCCAACAGACACAGGAATGTTTTCGCTCGCAGGCGCGCAGTACAAAACAGCGCTTCTATGGGACGAGCCAGGCGAGCGTTGGGGCGTACCGGCGGGTCGATTGCCAACAACGCATATCTTGAAACCGTCGATGCCCGGCCTGGAAGACCAGGTCTGGAACGAGCACTTTTGTTTGCGGCTGGCCAGAAGGCTTAGACTCACGGCGGCCGAGTCGAAAATCATGCGGCTGGGAGCGCACGACGTCTTCGTCACAACGCGGTTTGATCGGTTAGGCGCCGGAGGTGGGTTGCGCAGAGTTCACCAAGAAGACTTTTGCCAAGCCCTGGGCATCCATCCGGAGTCCAAGTACGAATCCGACGGCGGCCCGGGGATCGCGCAGTGCTTGACGGTGACCGATCAGTCGTCGAATTTTGAATCGGATCGGAAGCGTCTCCTCGCCTATTTTTGCTTCAACGTTCTGATCGGCGGAACTGACGCGCACGCAAAGAATCTCGCGTTGCTCTGGTCCAAGGGTTCTCAGGTGCGCTTGGCACCGTTCTACGACATCAACTCAGCTTGGCCATATGCGCCGCCAGAAGGCACGCAAATGCAAAAAAAATCGCTCAGAACAGCGATGAAATACGGCGGCACACGCGATTTCGAATACGTGAATGAGGATCGGCTGCTGCGGACCGGCGGGTCGTTGATGTTGGAGGAGATGACCGCGCTTGCGGCGAATCTCCCGGAAGCGGCGAAAAAAGTTGTGGACGGTCTCAACGCCGAGGGAGCACCAAAAAACCTGACCAGTGCACTGGTTCGCTCAATTACAAGCCGAGCTAGCACATGGCGGTGAGCGGCGATCGTGAAGGTCCACTTGCGAATGACTTGCGTAGCAGCGGGAGCTGGCCAACTTTGCGCCGCGCTGAATCGGCAAACCAACCCCTTCGAATCAATTTACTGGGCAACCCACATGGCAGTTGCGCCAGTCCGACCAGTCAAAATGAAACTGGCGTGCGAATCAACGATAATGCACTCGTAACATTGTTGCCCGTAAGGGCCTGAGGCGCCCCAATTGTTGGTGCCAACTACCAGCGACACTCTTCATCCATGAATATCACTATGTTCGGATCAGGCTATGTTGGCCTGGTGACCGCTGCCTGTTTCGCCGAAACCGGCAACACCGTCGTTTGCGTCGATATTGATGCCGAGCGCGTGAATAAACTCAACGAAGGTCATTGCCCGTTTTATGAGCCCGGCATTGAAGAGCTGCTGACGCGCAATCTCAAGGCCGGCCGATTGCGGTTTACCACCGATGCGGCCGATGGCGTCGAGCATGGCCTGTTCCAGTTCATCGCAGTCGGCACGCCGCCGGGTGAGGACGGCTCGGCCGATTTGCGCCACGTGCTGACCGTAGCTGACACGATCGGCACGCACATGAGCGAATACAAAATTGTCGTCACCAAATCGACCGTGCCGGTGGGTTCGGCCGACGCCGTACGCGGAGCCGTGAGTGAAGCACTGACCAAGCGCAACGAGGCAACCGAATTCGACGTGGTCTCGAACCCGGAATTCCTCAAGGAAGGTAATGCGGTTGAGGACTTCATGAAGCCTGACCGCACCATCATCGGCGTGGACAACCCGCGCACCGCGGAGTTGATGAAGGCGCTGTACACACCGTTCAACCGCTCCCGCGACCGCGTGGTGGCCATGGACATCCGCAGCGCCGAACTCACCAAATATGCCGCCAACGCCATGCTGGCGACCAAGATCAGCTTCATGAACGAGCTGTCGAACCTGGCCGACAAGCTAGGCGCCAACATCAACGATGTGCGCCGCGGCATTGGTAGTGACCCGCGCATTGGATACCAGTTCATTTACCCCGGCGTGGGGTACGGCGGCAGTTGCTTCCCCAAAGACGTCTCGGCGCTGGTCAAGATGGGCGACAAAGCCGACTACCCGTTGGAACTCGCCAGCGCGGTCAACAATGTGAACGACCGCCAGAAACACGTGATGTTTGCCAAGATGCAGGCGCAACTCGGCGACCTCAAAGACAAGACGATCGCCATCTGGGGGCTGGCCTTCAAACCAAATACCGATGACGTGCGAGAGGCCCCTGCCCGGTACCTAATGGAAGCGCTATGGGAGGCTGGCGCCAGCGTCCGAGCGTTCGACCCCGAAGCCGTTGAGACCACCAAAGCGGTTTACGGCGAGCGCGACGATCTGGTGTATTGCAGCTCGCCGCAGGACGCCGTTGAAGGCGCTAATGCGCTGGCCATCATGACCGAGTGGAAGCTGTTCCAGACGCCGGATTTGCAGTGGTTGGCCAAGACCCTGACGGACAAGACCTTGTTCGACGGCCGCAACCTGTTCGACCCTGCGCTGGTAGCACGCTTCGGCCTCAACTACGTGAGCATCGGTCGGCCCACTGCAGTAGCGGCATAGACTTAGCAACCGTCACGCCCCTCACCCCATCCCTCTCCCCTTGGGGGATAAAAACTCCTTCTCCCAAGGGGAGAAGGTGGCACAAAGTGCCGGATGAGGGGATATTGGATAGCCGACAAGCACTATCAAGCAAGCACCATAGATGATCGAATCCGAAGAACATCGGGCATTCCGCGAGCAAGTCCGGCGCTTCGTCGAGCGCGAGGTTGCACCCAACATCGACGCCTGGGAAGCCGCGGAGGAAATTGACCGCGACTTGTACCGCAAAGCAGCGCAAGCCGGCCTACTCGGCATCGGTTACCCGGAAGAATATGGCGGCATCAATGTCGGCAATGACCCGCGCTACGCGTTGATTGCCACTGATGAGCAGTGCCGGGCCGGCTCAGGTGGCTTGGTGGCGTCACTGTACTCGTTGGGCATCGCCCTACCTCCCGTAGTCGCCTTGGGCAGCGCCGAGCTCAAGCAACGCGTGCTGCCTGATGTGTTGGCTGGCGAGAAAATCGCGGCGCTGGCCATCACCGAGCCGGGTGGCGGGTCAGATGTTGCCAACCTGCGCACCACTGCGGTTCGAGACGGCGGTGATTACGTCATCAATGGCAGTAAAACGTTCATCACCAGCGGCATGCGGGCGGACTGGATCACCACGGCCGTGCGCACCGGTGGTGATGGCATGCAGGGCATCTCGCTGATTGCTGTGCCGGGTGATACGCCTGGCCTCTCGCGCACCAAGCTGAAGAAGATGGGCTGGTGGTGCAGCGATACGGCCACGCTGTATTTCGATAACTGTCGGGTGCCGGCAGACAACCTGATCGGCCCGGAAGGCGCAGGCTTTATGGGCATCATGCGCAACTTCAACAACGAGCGCCTGGCACTGGCCGCGCAGGCTGTTGGCTTGGCGCAGTGCGCACTGGATGAAGCGCAAGACTGGGCGCAGCAGCGCAAGACCTTTGGCAAGCGCTTGGCCGACCATCAAGTGGTGCGCCACAAGCTGGTGGATATGCGAATGCAGGTCGATGCCGCGCGCGCCTACCTGGGCAGCATCACCGACCGTGTCGCGGATGGCGAAGCGCCGATCCCTGAGTTGTGCATGCTCAAAGTGTTCTGCACCGACATGCTCGAGCGTGTAGCTGGAGAGGCGGTGCAGATCCTGGGCGGCATGGGCTACATGCGCGAGACAAAGTCCGAGCGCATCTTTCGTGAGACAAAAGTGCTGAGCATTGGCGGTGGCGCCAGCGAGATCATGAAGGATTTGGCTGCACGGCAATTGGGAATTTGAGTCCCTTCATCCGCCGCTTCGCGGCACCCCTGTTCAGGCCAGGGGCAGGCTCTTCTCCCAATGGGAGAAGGGCCACAAAAAAGCCCCTCTCCCGGTGGGAGAGGCCTGCGCAGCAGGATGCGGAGCGAAGCGACGGGGTGAGGGGATATCCCCGCTTATTTCACCAGAATATCTTGCGCATTCTTCTCAAGCGTCCGCTCGCCAATCCCCTTGACCTGCATGATCTGCTCGGCATTGGCAAATGGCCCGTTGGCTTCGCGGTAGGCAACAATGCGCTCGGCGGTTACAGGACCGACGCCGTTGAGTTCTGCATCCAGTGTTTCGGCGTTAGCGGTGTTGATGTTCACCGGGCCGGCAAAGGCAGCGGCAGAAGCGAACAGGGCGATAGTGGTGATGAGTGTTTTGAACATGATGGTCTCCGTTGTGGTTAAAGATGCCGGCAAAAATTTATTTGCCGTACACCCCTTAAAACGGATTCCATGCAAAAAACCGGACATCGGGTAATGACCGTTCGTCGGGAATATTCCCCTCACCCCTAGCCCCTCTCCCAACAGGAGAGGGGAATCAGAACCCTTCTCCCCTTGGGAGAAGGTGCCCGTAGGGTGGATGAGGGGATGAGCCGCCACAATGGGCACGGATAGCTGACAAGGGCCACAGCTAAAAGTACAGCAACCCCACGGTCACATACTCCCAACCCATGCCAATCAATGACACCCCACCCGCCATCAGGCAAAATCAATACGCGAACAACACAACAAACGATCAGGAGACACCTAATGCGCCCGATATTGCTTGCCGCCAGCGCGGCTGTGCTGTGGACCAGTGCCAGCCTCGCTCAAGACCCGGACGGCTACGACGGCACCACGGTCGGGCTCTACACAATTGCGGTGTCGCAATACCAGTTCGACAACGAAACAAACGGGTTCGATGCCAGCATCCCTGAATCACGCGACATCAGCAGCGACGGCGACGGCATCGCCGTTGACCTGTTTGGCGCCATCCCGGAATTTGGCCCATTGGAAACAGCGTATGCGAGTGTGCGCTACGCCGATGGCACCGATGACGAGCGCGACATTGATTACAGCGAATTACGCGTGGGCCTGGGCTACTACTTCATTGGCCGCGAACGCCCCACACGCGGGATTGCTTACGGCGGCTTGGCGTATGAAGAGCAAACCTTCGAGGATGGCGGCCCGGAGGTCAAAGACGATGGCTACAGCCTGGGCGGCGGCTTCCGCGCCTTCGTCACCGACGGCGCGGAATTGGGCGCCAACATCCACTGGGTAGATTTAGGCGAGTTTCAGGGCTTTCGCACCGCCGTCTCCTTGGCGATCGAATTGCCGCTGCGGTTCTTCCTGATTGCAGACTGGGAAAATCAGCGCCTGGACCGCGACTTCGAGACCCAAGCGAATGATTCGCTGGAGGAGAAGTACACGCGGGTGCGAGTGGGGCTCAGGAAAGATTTCGGGCAGTAGTGCCGGCAGCGCACCTGCTCACGCGAGCTAACTTCGCACTGAACTCTGATTTTCCAGAAACCAGGCGTAGGTGGTAGCCAAGCCGTCTTCCAACTGGGTTGCAGCCTGCCAACCCAATGCGCTCGCGCGTGACACGTCCAGCAACTTGCGCGGCGTGCCATCAGGTTGGCTGGCGTCAAACTCCAGTGCCCCCGTAAATCCAACCACGCTAGCTATGAGTTCCGCCAACTCCCGAATCGTTACGTCCTGCCCGGTACCAATATTGATGTGCGACTCGCGCTGCGGCACGGTCGCCCAGTAGGCCTCCCGCGGCAATTCCATCATGTGTACGCACGCCTTTGCGAGATCGTCCACATGCAAGAACTCCCGGCGAGGGTTTCCACTGCCCCAAACAGATACGGCTGCCGCACCAGCGAGCTTGGCTTCGTGACATTTACGCATCAGTGCGGGAATGACATGACTGCCCTCTAGATTGAAGTTGTCGCCAGGCCCATACAGGTTTGTGGGCATTAGGCTGCGGAAGTCCGTGCCGTACTGGCGGTTATACGACTCGCACAGCTTAATTCCGGCGATCTTGGCTATCGCGTAGGGCTCATTGGTGGGTTCCAGCGCGCCTGTTAACAACGAATCTTCGGCCATCGGCTGGCCGGCCAACTTCGGGTAAATGCACGAACTGCCTAAGAACAGCAGGCGGTCCACGCCACAAGCATGAGCGGCTTCAAGCGCATTGTTTTGCATGCGCAGGTTGTCGAGCAGAAAATCGACTGGATGATCGCGATTGGCCACGATGCCACCAACACGCGCCGCCGCCACATAGACCTGCGCGGGCTTGTGCTCAGCAAAAAAAACGTGAACCGCGTTGCGGTCTGTCAAGTCAACCACACCGCGGTGCGCCTCAATGGCCTGCTGGCCCGCGGCCTCGAGCGCGCGCACGATTGCGCTGCCAACCATGCCACGGCTACCCAACACCATGACGGGAGCATCTGAATCGCCAGAGTTCATAATTGATTGCTGGCCAACTCGCGTCGCGCGGCCTTCAGGTCACTGGCGGCCATCTCTTCGACCAACTCTGCAAAAGTGATCTCCGGCTCCCAACCCAAGGTGTTCTTAGCCTTGGCCGGATCGCCCAATAGTGTTTCGACCTCGGCAGGGCGGAAATACCGAGGATCAACACGAACAATTGTCTTGCCCACCAGGCCTTCGGGGGCGCCACCTGATACGGCTTGCACGCTCGCCGACTCTTCAACGCCGGTGCCCGCCCACTCCAGCTTCAGGCCCAACTCGGCTGCGGCAACATTCACAAAGTCACGCACGCTCTGCTGCTGTCCAGTAGCGATCACGTAGTCATCGGGATGCTCTTGCTGCAGCATCATCCACATCATGCGCACGTAGTCGCGCGCATGACCCCAATCACGCAGTGCGTCCAGATTGCCAAGATACAGGCAGTCATCCAAACCCACGACAATCCGCGCCAGGCCGCGTGTGATCTTGCGGGTTACAAAGGTCTCGCCCCGGATAGGTGATTCGTGGTTGAAAAGTATGCCATTGCTGGCGTGCAGCCCGTAGGCCTCGCGGTAATTCACGGTTATCCAGTAGGCGTAAAGCTTGGCAACACCATAGGGCGAACGTGGGTAAAACGGCGTGGTTTCTTTTTGCGGTGTTTCCTGAACTAGCCCGTATAACTCCGAAGTGGATGCTTGGTAGAAACGTGTTGTTTTCTCCAAACCCAACGTACGGATTGCTTCAAGCATGCGCAACGGACCCATGGCATCAGAGTTCGCCGTGTATTCAGGCTCCTCAAAAGACACTGCCACATGACTCTGCGCGGCCAGGTTGTAGATTTCGTCCGGCTTCGTCTCTGCTATCACGTGAATGAGTGAGGACGAATCTGTCATATCACCGTGATGGAGTATTAAACGCGGGTTATCTTCGTGCGGGTCTTCGTACAGATGATCAATTCGCGCGGTGTTGAAAAGCGATGTCCTACGCTTGATGCCATGAACTTCATAGCCCTTGTTGAGCAGTAATTCAGCTAGGTATGCACCGTCTTGACCAGTTATTCCAGTGATTAAAGCGCGTTTGAGCGATGACATGTTTCGTATGGGTTGTTGATTGCGACGCGCGATTGTAGCGCCTTGGCACAAAGCGGACTGCGCACAGGGTATGTACGGCGCAACGCGATACGTGTAGAGTTCGGCGCGCTCGGGGCTATAGCTCAGCTGGGAGAGCGCTTGCATGGCATGCAAGAGGTCGGCGGT
>JAAFAL010000082.1 GCA_018222345.1 bacterium | reverse complement strand
GACGTATAGACACCGGAGGCAATCGACCGTGCGTTGCGCGTGCCCTCCAGCGCCATGACATCAAACACCTGAATCATGCCGTACACCGTGCCGAGCAAGCCGATCATGGGGCACAGGGCCACCAAGGTCTTGATCGTTAGCACCGACTTGGCGATGGATTTGGATGTCTCCGAGATCAGCATCGACCGTACGCCCTTGGCAAACCACGACGAGTGGTCGGAGCGGTGGTCCCAGCGCTGCAACGCGACCTGCTTGACCTTCGGGTACTTGACGAACACGAAGAACAGCCGCTCGATGATCAGATACCACAGCACTGCCGCAACGATCAGCAACACAAACAGGATGATCCCGCCGTTGCTGATGAAGTCGGCGATGTTCGCAATGGGGCCGAAGTCCATCATCGCTTAGGCCCCGGCAGGCGTACCGCCAGCTTCGCGATGCTCGGCAATCAAGCCAACCGACTCTTCATCCAATGTCTGCACGATGGCTTTGGCGCGGGCCGAAAGCAGTGCATGGATGAGCACCAGCGGAATGGCCATGACCAAGCCCAGTACTGTGGTGATCAGGGCCTGCGAGATACCACCGGCCATCAGCTTCGGATCGCCCGTGCCGTACAGCGTGATTGATTGGAACACCTGGATCATGCCCGTCACGGTACCCAACAGGCCGAGCAAGGGGCCAACCGCGGCGAGGATCTTGATGGCGCCCAACCAACGCTCGATGGCTGGGGTTTCCTTGAGCACGGCTTCGTCCATGCGCAACTCCAGCGTTTCGGTATCGGCGCTGGGGTCTTTGTAGTAGGCCTGCACAACACGGCCCAACGGATTGGTGTCCTTGGGGTTGTCCATGTTCTTGCGTTGGCTGGCAATCTTGGCGCTGGTGGCCATCAAGCCCATGAACTTGAGCGCTGCAATCAGCAGGCCAATCACGGTCAGGGCGATGATGATCCAACCCACCTCGCGGCCTTCGTTGTCGATGAACACGCGCTCGATCAGGCCGCGCTCCTGGGTCTTGGCATACAGCAAGCCGCCACTGGAGGGATCAACCACCATGGTGTGGTAGCCGGACGACTCTGAAACGAACTCCTTGGCTGTCGATACATAACGGCTGGCCGGTTGTTTCGACAACTTGCCGAACTTGCCGTCCTGATAGGTCAGGAACTCGCCATCACCGAATGCAGTGAACGAGCCGACGCGTGTGACCGGCTTCTGCGTTTGCTGGCCGTCGCCCTCGATCACAGGCGCGGTGAACGTGGTCACACGGCCGATTTCGGTCATCTCACGCTGCATCTCGTACCACAAGCGTTCGAGTTGCTCGATGGACGGCAAGGCCTTGGCCTCGGCCATGGTGCTCAGAAACTCGATGCGGTCTTCGCCTAATTGCGCCGAGACCATGGAGTTCTGTGCAGCGGAAAACATGTCGCCCGCGATTTGACGAACTACGCCGAACAGCTCGGCGCCCAAGGCCGCTGAACGAACGGACAGAGTCGTTTCCAGCTCGGACAAGCGGGCATCGTTTTCGTCGTACTTTTTGGTCAGCGCTGCCGTACGACGCTCCAACGCCGCCAGTTCGGCTTTGGCCTCTCTGAGCAGGGCTGCTTGGCGATTGCGCTCGCGGCGGAACTCGGCAACACGGCGTTCGCTAGCGCGCTTTTCAGCGTCACGCGCCTGGCGTGTTTCTTTGAGCAGTTCGTCTAACGACTGCTGCTGGGCGACGGCTGGAGCACTGGCGCCCAGAACGAATAATGCGGTGAGGCCGGCCAGCAGCTTGCCGCGCAAAGTCATGTTGGTGCGCTTCATTGCTGGGCCTCCTGCGGCGCGTGAATGGGCAAGATCAGCAGATTCGGCGGTGCTTGCTTGCGAGCAATACGCAAACCTTCCGCCACCGAGCGCTCCATGTCTGGTGCTTGCACCCATTGGCGCGCGTCGTTGTCCCAATAACCTGTCTCGCCGCCGTCGCGTGTTTGATACATCAGCGCAACGCGGCCAACGCGCAGAAATTCAACCTCGCGGTCGGTGTCGCCGAGCAAACCGGTGTAGGCCTCAATGTTGCGGCCGTACTCCATTTCGGTTTGGTAGCTTTCGAGGATGCGGCGGTATTTTTCTGCCGTCGTCACGTCGGCGCGTAGCATCAAGGTTTCAAGGTCGCCCTGGCGGTTGGCGCGCTCCTCTGGCAGGAACGGCACGTCGGCGTCAATGAACTTGTCGAGCGTGCTGACCATGCGGTCCATCATCGGCAGCACTTCGCGGTTGGTGTTTTCAATCTCTTCCAACTGCTGCTGCAAGGAGACGATTTCCTCGTCCTGCGACTGAACCTGCCCCGAAAGCTGCTCAATGTAGCGCTTGAGGCTTTCCGATTCAGCAATTGTTGCCCGATACTCGGCAATCGCGTCCTTGGTCTGGTCGTCGAGCTGGTCGATCTGCCGTTGCGACGAACGCGCATTGCGCTCAGCCTGTACCTGCGCCTTGACGGCCGTGTTGACGGTGGCAGGGCTGGCGACTGCGGCGGTAACGCCGAGGCCAAACACAACCAGCGCTGCCGCGGGAGCGGCCAGAGTGCGGTGATTCATTGACACAAACCTATGTTTGATTGATTCAATTTGGTGCTTTGCATTAAGCAAAGACTGGGTAGTGGAGACTAGCATAAACGTTGCTGCAATTTACATTGCCTTGCATGCACTTAACAATTCATAAAGCGTGCCAAAAAAAACCCCCGCACTAGGCGGGGGTTTCGGCAATTTGCCAATTGGCTGCGGTTTAGAAGCCGCTGCCAGCACCGTCGGAAATAACGGCAACAGACTCTGCACCCGCCAAATTGGTCATTTCGTTTGGCGCGATATCATCCACATCACCCAGGTTGGCTTCTCCCGTGTCCACGTTCGGTGGCATCGAGTCTAGATCAAGGAAGTCCTCAAACAGCAGGATTTGACCACCCATGTTGGCTTTCTCTGCCACATAGAGGTTGTCACCGTCGAATGCGATATCAACCGGGTTGCCCAGCCGAGAGTTCGGTCCTGCAATGGTGAACTCAGGCACCAAGGTCAGGTCCGTCACATCCATGCTGGTTGCGTCTTCGTCGTCGCCACTCAAGTCCAAGGTAACGGCAACCAGTTGTCCATCATCGTCAACCGCTGCACTACCCACGTCACTGGCGATCAAAGTGCCACTTTCGACAATAACGCCATGCATGTTTGTCAGCGCGGCGCCGCCGTCGGTGGTGGTGATCGTCACTAGGAAGGTTGCCTGCTGCGGATCAGTCGCGTCTTCGTCAGTCGCCGTTGCCACGAAGTCCTCGTAAATCAGCAACTGACCGTTAGTGCCTGCGGCAAATAGCGTATCTGCACCAGAGTCGTAGTCGAGATCCCAAACACTTGCGGCGTATCCGGCGGTGTCGGTCACGTCAACCGTGAACAGTGGAGCAACTGAACCGTTTTGGCACAAACCAAAACCGGTAATTGTTCCAGCACCCGCATCCGCAACCATGAACAGCCCATCACTGATCGAAACTTCAATACCCTTCGGCGCAGTGAATGCAGCAGAAGGCACGATCGTCCGATCAAGAGAACCGACAGCAGCAACATCGCCATCACGGCCCAAGATACGACTGGCTACCAATACACCGTCACCGGCAGCATCATCAAACGTGATGAAGGCATCGCCAGCTTGGTTGTAGTTAATGTTCTGCACAGTCGATGTGGCTGGCAAAGTAAATGGCATGCCTTGCGTGCCACTCAGGTCAAGTTCAAAGAAGTTGACCGTACCACCCGCTCCGCCACCTGTAGCAAGCAAGGTCGCCGGCGTACCGGAGAAATCCGTTGCATCAGCAACAGAAGGTGCAATACGCGGGTTCTTGTAGAACATCGACTCAGGCGCGCTGAATGCCACGCTATTCACCGGAGCAACGTCACCCGAGGCGCCGGAGGCGGAGGTCGAGTACTCAAGGATGGCACCGCCACTGTTGGCTTTCTCAGCCACTAACAACGTGGAACCAAAGGCTTGCAGATCGACTGGGTTGCCCAAGGTCGTGGCCGGACCAGAGATCGAACGCGCAGGCACAACTGTGCCGGAAAGATTGCTTGCTCCGGCGTAGTAGAAAATCGCCCCGTCCGTATCGCTTCCTGCCATGCCAACATCGCTCACGATGAGCAGGTCACCCGGCAGGTACACAATACCGTGCGAATTCACCGCGTCAGCATTCGTGAATGTGCTGGTCGGAGCGCCCGCCGTACCGGCTGCAACTGCAGCAATGGCACCGGCAAAGTAGTCCACCGAACCGTCGGTATTGGCAGTGAACAAGCGATCGGTTGCAGCGTCGTACACCAAGTCCCAAGGCGTGGCGGTAGTGACGAATGTGTCAACCGGCGCGGCCGTTCCACCAGCAGCTTGAGAATAGACATCGACCACCGAGACATCGTTGCTGGCAACAAAGATCAGACCAGCTTGGTCTGCCAGCGCAATGCCTTTGGGCGTCGCACCTGCACCACCCAAGGTGATTTCGCGGTTGAGTTGCGGATCACCCATTGCAGGTGCAAACGATGATGTAGCAAATGCCGCGTCACAAGTCAGGCGAACTGCGCCGTTGGCACCACTTGTGCCAGCACGGAACAACTTATCCGACAGCGCATCAATGGCGACGCCCTCGTCGAAACCGTCACCCATGGTGGTCTCGGAAGCCGGAATTGCGTTACTGGACAAGAAGCCCGCGAAGTTGCTGACAGTTGCATCAGTGTCCGTGCCACCGATGTAAACATTGGCGCCTGTGAACTCGGTGCGCTGTGGCAACGGTGCATCGTTGGCGGTACTACCAGCAGGCGCCAGCGTCGGCTGGCCATCGGCGCCGGAACACCCGGCGACGATGACAGCGGCGCTGCACGCTGCAGCTAAAGTGAGGAGCGGCTTTTTGAAGCGGCTCATTTGAGGTGTAGTCATTTACGTAATCCTCTTTGAATTTTGATTCCCTATGCGTTCGTCTGAGCGGGCGGCGCCGGTTTCACACGGCACCGCCCTGTCGATCAGAATTCGACGCGCAGGCGTACATATGGGAACAGGCCAGGCAGCTCGTACAGTGAAGCATCGAAGCTGTTGGCGAAAGCCGTAACGGAAACCGGTGGGTCTTCGTTAAAGACATTGTCGATACCCGCAGTGATCGTGGTTTGGAAGCCAGGGAACGTGTAGTACGCCTGGACATCGTTGTACACGGTCGCATCCAATTCGTTGCGGGCATTACCGTCGTCGCGAATGGTCGGGTCGGAACACTGGCCGAACTCGATGAAGTCTGGATCACAGTCTTCGGTTTGTTCGCCGAAGTACCGCACAGTCCAGCTTGCACCCCAGTTACCCTTCGTCCAGATCAAATCTGTCGTCGATTTGACACGCGGCAGTGCGAAGTCACCCAAGTTTTCGCCGGCGACGTTCTCACCAACAAATTCACCGGTGGTTGCGTCAGGCAACTGGTTCTTGTACTCGTCCAAGTACGTCAGGCCCCAGGCGAACTTGAAGTTGCCGTAGTCCTTGAAGAACGGAATGTCATATTCCATTCCAAAATCGACGCCCTTGGTGATCAAACGACCCAGGTTCTGCGAAGTGTTCAGCACATCGGTGATGTCACCAGTCGGCTGGCGCGAAATCAACTCACAAAGCTGACCGGTCTGCGCACAAGTGTTCAGGATATTCCCAACACCGAATGTGGTGATGAAGCCTTCGACCTCGTAGTCAAAGTAGTCAACCAACAGCGACAGACCTTCGACGAAACCAACGTTCCAGACGATACCGGCAGTGAACGACTCGCCTTCTTCCGGCTCGAGGTTCGGGTTACCACCGACAGTGGACTCGATCTGCGGGTTGAACTGCGAGTACGAGCCGTCAACCGGCACGCCTTGCGCGGCACAGTTAGCTTCGATTGTTGGCTGCGAACCATCGAAATCGAGGTCGGAACATGGGTCACTCACCTGCGGGAAAGAATCGCTGTTGCCTTGGAACAACTCGCTGATGCTTGGGCCGCGGAATGATTCGGCGAACGTGGCACGCACCAGAACGTCGCCGACCGGGCGATATTCGAGGCGATACTGCCCAGTGGTCACCGAGTCATCAAGGTTGTCGTAGTTCGTGCTGCGGGCAGCCAAGCTCACAGCCAGGTAGTCGGCACCTGGCAGGTCGGCCAGTAGCGGCACATCGACCTCAGCGTAGAACTCGTTCAGCGCAAAATCACCACCAGTCGGCTGGCGGATGTTACCGCTGGACAAACCAGCAGCAATCAGCGCGTCAGGCGTGTCGCGACCAGATTCCTCGCGGCGCTCGACACCAACAGCCAAGCCGACGGAGCCAGCAGGCAATTGAACCAAGTTCGATACCGACAAGTTGGCTGACCAGCTTTCCAGGCGCTGAGTTTGCTCGTCCTGCGCCGTGAAGGTCACGAAGTCAACCATGGACTGTGTGATTGAGCCTGCGCCACCAAAAATGTTGAATGGCACACAAGGCGCGGTACATGCTGAGTCCGGCCCCAAACCTTGGCGCACGTTGGCCAAGTTGAGCAAACCGCCAGTGATGGCGTTGTTCTGGCTCTCGGAAAAGATGTAGTTCACATCCCAGCCAAAGATACGGTCGCCCAAAGCAAGGAAGTCGCCCGTCAGACCCAAGCCCAAGCGATAGGTGTCAACGTCCTGCTCGAAGATGCGGTTACCGACTTCGACCATACGACGACCCAAGAAGCCCGGATTCTGAACACCCAGCTCTTGACCGAATGGGTTGAAGCGGTTGTCTTCAGCCACACCAATGTCGCTACCAGCGATCGAACCAATGATCAACGGCGTCGGCGCCAGCAACTGGCTCGATTGGCGGTTGTTATACAGCGCTTCACCAGTCAGGCTGATGTTGTCAGTGATGCTATGGCTGACCTGCGCGTATGCCGATGCCCGCTCGTTGGGTGTCAACAGATAGTTGAACGGCGCGAAGTTGAAGAAGTCAGCGTTTGCACCAGAGGTAACAAAGTTGCGGAAGTCGCTACGCTGGCGCCCATCAGCGCCGTCAATCACGGTCAGATCATTCACCGCAGCGTTACCGGAACCGGCTTCGCCGAAGAAGAAGAATCGACCTTGCGGCGTGCCGGAACTACCAAAGGCAGTACCTGTGCCGAACTGCGGGAAGAAAGAAATCTCGCGATCCGACGCAAACACCGGCTCGGCGTTCGTGTAGCTGAAGTCGGCAATGACCGAGGTCTCACCCGTGCTCGAACCAACCGTCAGCGAGTGGGTTTGGATCGTGCCATCGCCTTCATCGTACTGACCGATTTGGCTGCGGAATTCAGCCCCCGTGAAGTCCTGCACGGTCTTGATGTTGACCACGCCAGCGATCGCGTCAGAACCATAAATGGCCGAGGCGCCGTCTTTCAGCACCTCAATGCTTTGAACGATGGAAATCGGAATGGTGTTCAGGTCAACTGCGTCGCGCAGGCTGGCTGCACCACGCACCCAACGCCGGCCATTGACCAGCACCAGCACACGGTTGGAACCCAAGTTGCGTAGGTCGATTTCGGTCGAACCTGTACCACCGTTGTTGAATGTCGTGTTGAGCCCCGAGCCTGCAATGGTCAAATTCTGCAGGAGGTCGCCCAGCGACGTTAAACCGGAACGCTCGATGTCGTCGCGTGTGAGTGAAATGACTGGCTGAGCAGTCTCGTAGTCAACACGTTTGATTCGAGAACCGGTGACTTCGAATGCCTCAAATTCTTGGACATCCTCACCTTCTTGCGCCACAGACGGGCCGGACACTGCGAGTGACATTGCACCAGCAAGACCGAACGCCATCATGCGATTGGCATAGCGTAAAGCCATATTTAAAAACCCCCTAGAGGAATATTTCCCCTGCCGGCACCACATGAACAGCACCGCCAGAACTTCGTTGCCTGCCCGCACGGAACCGCTTGTGTTGCGACGCCGCCAACGGGAGCTGACCCAGTCGATTATATGAACCCTGAACCAAATTGCCAGCTTTTATGGAACTTTTTTTACAGGCGTGTTTTTGCTGCGCTGCAGCATCGTTTTTCTTTTGTCAGCAAGTATTTAGGATCGACCGGCCCGAACTGGCACGGCAGGCATTTTTGGTAATTGCAGCCCACGGGCCGGGGTTTCAGTTTGCGTAATACCGAATTGCCGCGCATGGTTTGGCCACCACAACTCCCGGCAACAACATGACCAACAAACGGCCACCGCCCACCCCACCGGGATTCCGAAATTTGCTGTTGGAACTGCGGCTGCCGCTGGAGTTAGCCCAGTTTGGGGCGCGCGGTGCGCTTGGCGGTTGGCGCTCAGCAAGCGGTGATGGTCACCCGGTGATGGTGCTGCCGGGCTTCTTCGCCAACGACGCAGCGGTTACGCCGCTGGTGAATGCAATCCGCCGCTCGGCTTATGACGCGCAGACGTGGGGCCTAGGCCGCAACCGCGGCATACGCAAAGGACTGCGGGAAGCATTGGCCACACGACTGCACGAGGTTGCGGCCCAACAACCAGCAACATTAGTGGGCTGGAGCCTCGGCGGTGTGTTTGCACGCGAACTAGCCCGAGCGCACCCCGAGCTTGTGCGTCATGTCATCACCTTGGGCAGCCCCATCCGCGGCCACCCGGCCTCGAACAACCTCAACACCTTGTTCAAGTGGGCGACCGGAAAAGACAGCCGCTTGAATGTTGACTGGGCGGCTGTGGATGCTCGCGCGGAGCCCCCACCTGGGGTGCCGTGCACGGCAATCCACAGCAAAACTGACGGCATTGTGCATTGGACCTGCAGCACCGAAGCCGACCGGCCGCTAACGCGAAACGTCGAGGTGCAATCCAGTCACTTTGGTTTGCCGTACAACCCCAGCGTCGTAAATAAGGTGATTGAATGCGTAGCCAGACCACCGAGCAGCTAGCTGCCTGTCGGACCTCCCCTGATCTACTGCGACGCCCGTTCTGCGGCCGCTTTCTACGCGCGCTGTAGTCGAATGTGTTCAACATGCTCCTCCAGCGCGCGCTACAAATCGCCTCACAGCACGAACGTCTCGCGACGACCAGGAAAGCCCGAGGGGCTGCTAGGCGTGGGCTTCGTCCAGCTTGGCAAAATCAATCAGCGCCTCGGTGACGGTGCTGCGCATGCGCTCGACGGTGCCTAGCGACTTATCGACAAAGGCGGCCACGTCCATTTGCGGGTCACGCAACCAATCCGGCGAATAACTGGGGTCGCCAGAACGAACAATCACACGGGTCGCCCGCTCATCCAGCGTGTTGCGCAGGTAGTCAGTGAGCAACAGCGCGGCGTCTTCACCATCAATTTGCACATCAACAATCATCGCCGCGAAACGCTGTTCGGCTAGCGCCTGCTGCGCCTCGGCGATCGAGTGCGCCGAACTAAAGGCCAAGCTCCGGCCTCCCCAACGCAGCTCACTCAGCGTCAAGGTGGTTATCGCGTGCATGTCCGGCTCGTCATCAACTAACAAGATCGGCCAGTCGTTGACGGGCGCAGGCGCTTGGTCTTCGGCCTCGTCGGCGAACATCAAGCTGTCGGCTTGCTGTGTGGCTGGGTTCATGGCGACACACCGCGACGTGGAGCGGGTGATGGGAATCGACAAATCTGTCCGGAACAGATTTGAACGAGCGCAGCGAGCCCGGAGGGTGGACGCCATGGACGGCGTCCATAACTGGCATCGTCAGCTTGCGCACCGCAAGTTGGGTGGGCGCCGCGTACTGGAGCGGGTGATGGGAATCGAACCCACATCATCAGCTTGGGAAGCTGAGGTTCTACCATTGAACTACACCCGCGCGTCATCACTTCGCATCACCATCACAGGCGTCGCACTTCCATGTGCTCCTGCATACGAACCGCTCTCCGGCCGGGCTCCATGCCCGGCGTCAATCGGGCAAAAGGCATGCTTTTGCTGATCCGATTGACCCATTGAACTACACCCGCACATCATCACTTCGCATCACCAACACAGGCGTCGCACTTCCATGTGCTCATGCACACAGCGCACTCCGGCTGAATTTGCTGTCGAACGTTGACCATTGAAAGCAACAGGATGCCACGACTCCATAAAATGTAAAGCCTTCATTAAGTCGTGGTAGAAAATTCCGTCAACCAATAATCGGCCAGTGCGGCAGTGATTGAATGGAGAATTGCTAGACTCCAATGCACTGCCACTGCTGCGGGCCCGACCATGAATGATACTGCTGCCGATCAAGCCCCATGGCCGGTGTTGATTGTGGACGACGATCCGGACATGCACGCGGTGACTGAGTTGATCCTGGATGGCGTGCAATTTTGCGGTGGCGGCCTGCAGTTTGCGCATGCCCACAGTGCAGCCGAAGCCAAAACCCTATTAGCCGGGCAGTGCTTCGCGCTGGCCTTGTTCGACGTCGTGATGGAAACCGACAACGCCGGGCTGGAGTTGGTCAGATACCTGCGCCAGGACCTGGGCGAAGACCGCACCCGAATCATCATCCGCACCGGCCAAGCCGGCACCGCGCCCGAATGGCTCACGGTCACGCAGTACGACATCAATGGCTACGAAGACAAATCCATGGCCACCGCGCAACGGCTGCGCACGGCAGTCCTAACCGCCCTGCGCACATACGGGCAGATCGCCGCGCTGGCCGAGGCGAATGCGCGAATCGCCCGCCACGTAGCCGGCATGAAAGCGTTGATCACCACGCTGGCCGAAGCCGATGCCGCCCCGAGCACGGCAGTCGTCAATGCCGAAGTGCTCGAACAGCTCGAAGCGCTGGTCGCCGATACCGCCGCGCCGCAAGTCAGCTGAGCATCGCTGGCGGCGTGTGGAACCTTCGCCGCCAAAAACTGACAACTTGATATGCTCGACGCACCCCACATTCGTTTCATGGATGAAACATGCCGCTGCCTCTAAAAATACTGCTGGGCCTGTTCGGCGCCCTGCTCCTGCTCATCGTCAGCGCAGCCATCGCGCTGCCCTTGTTGTTCGACCCCAACGACTACCGCGACGAAATCTCGCAACAGGTCGAAGACAACACTGGACGCGAGTTCACCATGGCTGGCGACCTCAAACTCAGCGTATTCCCGTGGCTGGGCATTGAAACCAACCAAGTATCGCTGGCCAACGCCAAAGGCTTCGGCCCCGAGCCCTTTGCCGAGATCCGCCAATTGTCGGTCCGCTTGCGTTTGCTTCCGTTGCTCAAACGGCGGGTCGAGATCGGCACAGTGGTGCTCGATGGCCTGCGTTTGCGATTGGCGCAGAATGCTAACGGCAACAACTGGGCTGACCTGGCACAAGCCAGCGAAGATGCCGAACCTGAGAAACCCGAGCCGGAAAGCACCGAGACCGACGGCTCCGGCTTTTCCATCGACGCGCTCAGCGTTGGCGCCATCGAAATCACCGATGCCGCACTGCGCTGGACCGACACAACCGCCGATCAAGACCTAACCCTGCAGGACCTGAACCTGCGCACCGGCCGCGTAGAAATGGGTAAGCCAGTCAACGTCAGTGGCGACTTTGACGTAGCGGTGGGCAAGCCCAAAATATTGGCGCAAGTCGATCTACTGGGCATCATCCAGGCCGACCTGGACAAGCAGGGATACGCCATAGAAGGCCTGCAAATTGATGTGCTGGCCGAAGGCGACAGCATGCCCGGCGGCAAGCAAAAAGTATCGCTGGGCAGCGACCTGCGCGCCGACCTGCAAGCTGGCACCTTCAACATTGCCAACCTGGTTGCGCAAGCTGCGGGCATCAACATCAAGGGCGAGATTGACGGTAGTGGCCTCGACACCGGCAAGCCCAGCTACTCGGGCAAAATCACCGTCGCCCAGTTCAGCCCCACAGCCGCCTTCAAGGCCTTGGACATGCCGCCGCCGCAAACCCGTGGCTCGGTGCTGAACAAGGCCAGCCTGGAGGCGCGCGTGATGGGCACCGCCGATTCCATCGGGCTGAAAGACATCGTTGCCGAGCTGGATGACTCCACGCTCAAGGGCACAGTCGGCATCAAGCGCTTCGACAAGCCCGCAATCAGCTTCGACCTGGCGCTGAACACGCTCGACCTGGATCGCTACCTGCCACCTGCAAGTGAAAGCAATGGCGGCAACGATACGGCGGACGACAGCGATGGCGGCTCAGGCAGCATCAACGACACCGAAATCCCCGTGGATGCACTGCAAGGTTTGGACGTGGACGGCAAGCTCGCCATCGATACATTCCAAGCCTCGGGGCTCAAGTTCGAGGATGCGCGCATCACCATCTTTGGCAAGCCCGGGCAGCCGCTCAAACAAACTCTGACTGCCAAGGGCTACGGCGGCAACATTCAGATCGAGAACTCCGTTGCCGCCAGTGGCACGCCGCGCTACAAGGCCTCGGGCAATCTCGACCAGATTCTTGCCGGCGCGCTGCTTGGCGACCTGATGGACAGCAATTGGCTTGCCGGAACCGGCCTGGTGAAGTACGACCTGACCACGCAGGGCAAGACCGTAGGCGAAATGCGCGGCAACCTGGACGGCACGCTGGCGTTCAAGCTGGCCAATGGCGCCATCAAAGGCATTGATGTCGGCGGCTTGCTGCGCACCGCACAAGCGCAACTAGCCGGAGGCACCGCGAGTGCCGAGCCCGGCGGCGAGACCCGCTTCGACGCGTTCGGTGGCACCGTCAACATCAACAAGGGCACGCTGCGCAACAACGACCTGAAAGCCGGCAATGACGACCTCAGCCTGGGCGGCGCGGGCAGCATCAACTTGGTGTCGCTCACTATGGATTACGTGCTCAAACCCACGCTCAAACGCGCGCCCGAGGGCAGCAACTTGCAGCGGCTGGTTGGTGTACCGGTTCCCATCAAGCTAAGCGGGCCGATAACATCGACAAAAATCTGGCTGGAATTGAAGACAGTGTGCAC
>JAAFAL010000081.1 GCA_018222345.1 bacterium | reverse complement strand
CGGCTGCCTCCATGCCCAAGCGCGGTGCCAGCGTGCCGCTTGTATAACCGCTGCGATCCATGGACTCGGCCATCACCGTGTAAGCGGCATCCTCTTGCGGTTGGACGATGACATCGAAGGTTTCGGCGACGCCGATCTGGAACTCGTCGGTCTCAACGGGCTGAATGTTTTGTCCGTCAGCCTGGATAACCGTCATGGGCAGCCCCGGGATTCGGACATTGAAATAGCTCATCGCCGAGCCATTGATAAAGCGCAAGCGGACGCGTTCGCCAGGGCGGAATAAACCCGTCCAGTTACCGGCCGGGTGCAGCCCGTTCATCAGGTAGGTGTAGGTCTCGCCGGTGATGTCGGCGATATCTGTTGCCATCATGCGCATACCACCCCAGGCCGCACGGTCTGCGAGGGCGGCGCCTGTGCCCGCCTTGCGTGCGTCACGAATAAAGTCTTCGCTGGTGCGTTGCTGAAAGTTGTAGTAATCGGCCATGCCCTTCAGGTTCGCCAGAACCCGATGCGGGTCTTCGAAGGTCCAGTCCGACAACATCACCACGTAGTCCCGGTCATAGGCCCAGGGTTCTGGTTCGGCCGGGTGGACGACCATGGGTCCGTAAACGCCTAACTGCTCCTGCAGGCCCGAGTGGCTGTGGTACCAATATGTGCCGTATTGACGAACATCAAATTCGGCATTGAAAGTGTCGCCCGGTTTGATGCCGGGGAATGTCACGCCGGGAACGCCGTCCATCTCGAACGGCAGCAAGATGCCGTGCCAGTGGATCGAGCTGTCTTCGGCAAGATGGTTGGTGACCCGCAGTGACGCCCGTTGCCCCTCGTAAAGTTCGACCACGGGACCCGGAATTGAGTTGTTCAGGGTCATCGCCTTGGGGCGCTGCCCGGCCAGCTCCAGCCGTTGTTCGCGAATTGCGATGTCCATGAGGGTGTCGGCGGCATGACGACGGTTGGGGGGTGTAACCGTGCCAAGCCCTGGGGCGAATTGCGTTGCGGCGTAGGCGGGCAGCAGGCTGTTGAGTGCGAGCAGGCCGCCAGCACCTAATGCGCCTTGTAGAAATTCGCGACGTTGCAACAACGTCGCCGGGGTGTTGGGTTGACTCATGCGTGTATCTCGTGACTGATAACCAATTCCCGGACCGAAAAGCGGTCGGGCTTGGAGCCGCTGCGCCAAACGTCAGCGCGAGCGGTCTCTACACGCCTCGCGAGGCGTGTGTTTCGTCAGGTGATACTGGGTGGGTGAGTCAGTTCATCGGCACGGTCGAGGGGCTTCCCGATCACAGCCGGAATCTTGGCGAATGCGATGATTTGCACTGGAACGGCGGCAATGTCGCCAACCGCAGTCGCCATCACTCCGGTGGTGCACGACGACATGTTGCTGCACGGGGTGCCATCCAAGTGGACGCCGAATAACTTTCCGGCTTCGCTTCCGGAGACCATTTCATCTCCGGCATGCGATCCACAGTGCTCAGCGGTGTGATTGTCGGGTGCAATCTCCATCTCAGCAGAGTGACCGCCAGCGTGCTGTGCGCAACATGCAGCTGCGGCTTGGGCTATCGGCCCAAGCACAAAGCTTACCGTCAAAATGACAATGATCCAGTTGCGCATAGGCTCAGTATGACCTTGTAGTTTGGTCCAGGGTCAAGCGGTAGAACTTGCGCTGCCACACCGACCACAAGGGCTGGCTCCGTTGCCGCGACAAGCCAACGAGCGAAACGACAAAGCGCTCACGCCGTTCGAGAGCCCCGTGATTTTCGGCGAAATGCGAAGACCAGCATCCACAGTCCGCTAATCACGAACAGCAGCGCTGTGCCGGCTGTGATCAGCAGTAGTGGATGATTGAAGTCGTCGCGGTCGTCATAGTCCATGATGTGCAACATCCAGACAAAGTCGAAGATGCGCCATAAATTGTTGCGGCGGGCTACCACTTCACCGGTTTGCGGCGACACATAAATTCGTGTCCCTAGATCATCGTTGACTGCGATCTGCCACAGGGGCAGCTCACGCCCACGTGTCTCGTAGTGCGGGGTGTCCACCAAGCGCACCACCGCACCTGATGCATCGCCGGCGTAGTCTGCTTGCGCGACAGCTAAGGCTTGCGTGGATTCGATTGGATCCAACCGGGCGCCGGTACGTGCATCTATCAGGTACGAATCATTGCTGGTTTCAACCCGATAAACAGGCTGACCCAGCCAGTGGGTCAGTCGCAAGTCGGTAACGGTCTTGCCAAATCCCGCCAAGAGGTCGCCAGGGGGGCTGACGGGACCCGCGGCGCGCAGGTCTACTGTCGCTGCATTCGCAACTCGATGTGCCCCGCGCACGGCATCGAGGTCGAGAAACGCCATGGTGAATCCGCCGGCCACCCACAGCGTCAATTGGATTGCGATCAGCAGGCCGAGCCATCGATGGACTTGGCGGACACGGCGACGCCAGAGCATCAGTGCTTGTGGGTGTGATCAGGGTTTGACTTACGCGGTGCGCGCGACGACGAGTGGGTGTGAATCACTTTCCATTGGCCGTCCAGGCGCCGGAACAACCAAGTGCCGTAGCCCGTCCTGTCAATCTCGCGCCCGCCATCTCGAATTTTGGCCTGCACACGTACGTCGGTGATCGCCCAGGCGAAGTCTCCCTCAATGTGTGTTTCGATCTTGCTGATATCGAGCTTCAGGTACTCCAGCGCGTCCTTTTCCGGCTCCACGTGGTGCGTCACCAGATCATCGAGTCCTTCGTTCTGGCCACCCGACTCGATGTAACGCGCGCCGGGGAAATCGAGAAAATGGTTCAGGAATGGGGTGCCATCTCCCGATTCCCATCCAGCCTCAATGGCATTGATGATTTGAACCAATGACTGACGGTCATCGGCTGAAGCCGGTGCAGATGCGAAGGCTGCTGCCACGAGTGCCAGCGCAACGGCCGTTGTTTGCTTGATCACATTAACTCTCCATCATCGTTTTCGCGTCCATGGTCAAAACCAGCCGGCGCTGAGCCCAAACTTGATCGGCATCCACAGGCCCATCACGATCATGACCAGGTTCTCCGTCAACGACACAAACCCAAGCGGCACATTCGAATTGCCACCAACGCAGGCGCACTTCAATTCACGCTTGTCGATATACACCGCTTTGACTACAGAGCTAGCGCCGATTGTGCCAATAAATAGTGCAACAGGCGCTGCGATCAATCCTGCCAGGCCTCCCGCTATCATCAGTAGCCCGGCAGCGGCCTCGGCGTAGGGGTAGAAATATCCATAGCCGACTCGGCGTTGCGCCAGGAGATCGTAGTTCAGGAACATCGTCGAGAAACTCTCGACATCCTGAAGCTTTTGCAGCGCCAAGCCGGTCATTGCAAACGCCGCAAAAAGCTCCACCGTTCGCAAGGAAAACAGTTGCGATTCGGCAAACCAGGCGACTGCGATCGCGGAAAGTGCACTCACAGCGAAGATCATCAGGACCGGCGTATATGACTTGTCGTCGCTGTCTTTTTCGAATCCAGTGAATCGAGCTCGAAGATCGTCGTAGCCACCAACGCGTTCGCCGTCTATGAAGGTTTGTGGGGTGGTCTCCACTCCATGCTTGTCCTTGAACGCCTCTGTCTGTTTACGAGTCTCAAGGTGGTTGTCCTGAACTGAATAGCCCTGTCGTTCCAGTAGCCATTTCGATTTAAGCCCGTAAGGACATAGATGGTCCGGCATGACCATTCGGAAGAGGCTGGCTTGTTTGTTTGATGTTGTCGACACGCAGATGACACCCTCGCAATAAATCGATTAAACGCTGTTGGCATTCACAAACTTGAATGAATTACTCGGCCAACGGCGGAGCAGTTGCAGCATGCTAAGTCTTTAGCGTGCTACAGGGTCAAGAGGGCGGAGTCATCGGATCAGGAGCGAATACGTTGTTCTGCAATCCGCAGCGCGCCAGGCGCAATCGACTTCCACAGCTCCAGCACTTGACGGTCCAGCCGCTCCCTCAGAGGGGTTACAGTGAAGAGCGACCCATCTGACGAACAACCGGGCACTCGTCGCGGCTCGGATCGCACTCCGACGCCAAGCGTCTGAGCCGGGACTCCAGCGCCTTTAGCGACTGAATCCTGCTGCGGACCTCATCGGCATGTGCCAGCAACTGGCGCTGCACGGTCTCGCACCGCATCTCTTCGCCTTCAGTGGCGGCGCTCAGCTCGCGAATCTCGTCCAGCGACATGCCGATGTCTCGCCAGGCCCGGATAGTCGCCAGCCGGTCAAGCGTTTCCTGGGAGAAGTAGCGATAGCCATTGTCACCACGCACGGGACTGGGTAGCAGGCCGATTCGCTCGTAATGCCGAATGGACTCTGGAGAGATGCCGCTGCGCCGGGCGGCGTCTCCTATGGTGATCGAGGTGGTTGCTGACATCGTGGTTGCTTGATTGCGAGGGCTTGACCTTGTAACGGTTACAGACTGCATCGTAGCCCGCAGGTTCCCCAGCAAGACTGCGATGCAAGCTCCCACACACCGAAAATCTACATGGCTTACGACAGGCGGATTGGTCGGCGCAATCGCCGCGTCTAGCTGCTGCATTCTGCCGCTGTTGTTCTTTAGCCTGGGGCTGGGCGGTGCATGGCTGGGGCAGTTGAGCGTGCTGGCGCCATACCAGCCGTATTTCCTCGGTGTGACACTGATTTTGCTGGCGCTGGGTCACTACCAGGTCTGGTTCCGGGCACCCAAGGTCTGTGCGTCCGAGGACTGCGCCGAGCGTCAGCCCGGATGGCTGCTCAAATCCATCTTGCTTATCGCAACCGCATTGACACTGCTGGCGCTGGCATTCCCATGGCTGGCACCGCTGCTGGACGCATGAAGGCAGTCACGACTCGGAGATCACGATCATGACCAGAACAATTGCTATAGGCGTATTTCTGCTTGCCGCCTTGCTGCCGTTTGGAGCGAATGCAGCAGAGGCTGTCGCCACCTTCGACATCGACAAGATGACCTGTGCGGGCTGTCGATACATCGTCAAACAGTCCATGAATAGCGTCGAGGGCGTGCAGGACGTGGAGGTGTCTTACAGGCAGCGCCAAGCCATCGTGACGTATGACGATGCGCTCACCGATCCGCAGGCCATCGCCGCTGCAAGCGCGGCGAACGGCTATCCCGCAACACCTGTGGAAGATGATCAATGACTGACGCGACATCAGAAACACTGCACATCGCCATCATTGGTAGCGGCTCAGGCGCCTTTGCGTGTGCCATCCGTGCTGCCGAACTGGGTGCACGGGTGACGATGGTCGAACGCGGTGAAGTCATCGGCGGCACCTGCGTCAACGTGGGCTGCGTACCGTCCAAGATCATGATTCGCACTGCGCAGCTTGCGCACGACAGACGCCACGTGCCGTTCGAGGGACTGAACACGGCCGAGGCCGACATTGATCCGCTGCGATTGATGCAGCAACGCGAGCGACGCGTGGCCCAGCTGCGTCAGAACAAGTACCAGCGCATCATTGATGAGCAAGACGCCATCAGCTTGCTGCACGGAGAAGCCTGGTTTGATGGACCAAAGTCGCTCACTGTGCGAACGGACCACGGTGATCAACACATTGCGCCTGACCGCATTCTGATTGCCAGCGGCGCGTCCCCGGCCATTCCGGGTATCAAGGGTCTGCCGGGCACGCCGTACTGGACTTCGACGCAGGCCATGCGCAGCGGCGAGTGCCCGCCGCGTCTGATCGTGATTGGTGGCTCCGTGGTCGCTGTGGAACAGGCGCAAGCGTTTGCCCGTCTGGGCAGCCAGGTGACCATGCTGGTGCGCAGTCGCTTGTTGTCTTCCGAAGACCCGGCACTGGGCGACGGATTGTGTGAGCACTTGCGTGGCGAAGGCATAGACGTGCGCCTGGAGACCACGGCATCGTCGATTGCGCATGACGGCGCATTGTTTACGGTCAATGTCGGTGATGAGGCCTTGGTCGTCGAGCGTTTACTGATTGCAACCGGGAGGCGGCCCAACACAGACGTATTGCGCCTGGGCGCAGCTGGAGTCGAAAGCGACCCCGCCGGCGCGATTCAGGTCGATGAACGCCTGCGAACTTCAGCACCGGACATCTACGCCACGGGTGATTGCACCACGCTGCCGCAGTACGTCTATGTGGCAGCCGCCGGCGGTACGCGGGCGGCAGACGCCATGCACGGCATTTTATCCAAACTCGATCTGTCAGCGATGCCGGCGGTGATCTTCACTGATCCGCAGGTGGCCACCGTGGGTTTGAGCGAAGCCCAGGCCGAGCAGCAAGGTATCGAGGCCGATTCCCGCAGGCTTGAAATGGATCAGGTGCCACGGACACTGGCCAACTTCGATGAACGCGGTTTCATCAAGCTGGTGATCGACGCCGAATCCCGCGTGCTGATCGGGGCGCAGATTCTGGCACCGGAGGCGGGCGAGATCGTTCAGATTGCGGCCTTAGCGATCAGCCAGCGGCTGACCGTGGAGCAGATCGCCGGGATGCTGTTTCCTTATCTCGTGTACGCCGAGGCCATCAAGCTGTGTGCGCAGACATTTCAGCGCGATGTGTCGCAGTTGTCGTGTTGTGCCGCTTGAATCTTGGCGTGTGCGCTGATTGCTCCTGCGCTACATGAGTGGACTGCTCGCAAGCTCACAGGCACAGATGGTATCGACCTCCAACGTTGCAGCGCGGATTGCGTTGTGTGGGCGCTACCGCTCAAAGCACTAAAGCCAGCAATGCTCCGCCGATCAGCCACACTGCCGCAATGGCCGTCGCGCAGCGAGTAAACCAGTCCGACAGTGATAGGGGCGCATCCTTACCACCGCCGGAACCTGGTGAGCGCTGACGCACCCAAAGTGCAATGAGTGCCGCCGTCATCGCGATGAACAACAGGTTGAGCACAAATCCGAGGTCTATCGACCAGAAGTTGCGATCACTCGTGCTCGAACCGGAGCCACTCGCAGAGGACTCCGGCAAGATTCCGAACAGCCCGAAACCGTAGTGCATCGTGACAGCGACCGCGACCAGCGCGACCAGCAGCATCCCGGTGATGTAGGCCGCCATTTTCCAGCCGTAATACTCGGCGTTGATCCTCAGAACCGGGAAGACCACCAAGTCCGAGAAAATGAACGCCATCACGCCGGCGAATGAGACGCCGCGGTCGAACAGCAGTGCGGCCAGGGGGATATTGCCCATGGAGCCGATGAACGTGAAGAACGCTGCGACCGGGCCGATGATTGCTTGCGCCAGAACTGCCCAGAAGCCCGGAGCATCATCGCTCCCGGAGCCAACGAAGAGCGCTTGGAAGAAGGCGTCCGGGACAAAGGCGGCAATCAGCCCGGCCACGGTGAAGCCGATCAGCACGTCCTTCCACACCATCTTCCATTCCATGACGTAGCGCATGCCAATGCGCTGCCAGCCGGCTCGTGTCGTGAGGGTCTGCTTCCAAGATGCGGCCGATTCTTCATCGTCTCCATCTGCGGCGAGCCGCTCCCGTACGGCCTTGATCAAGTTCGTTGGTTTGGTCAGGCGGATGAATACCCAGACAAATCCGATCAGCAGCAGGCCACCGAGATACTCACCGACGACGAACTGCCAACTCAGGAAGATGGCGATCACGATGCCAAGCTCCACGACCAGATTTGTGGAGGCGAGCATGAAGGCCATGGACGGGGCCAGCCCCGCACCTTTGGCAAACAGCGCCCGCGTTGTGGAGAGCGCCGCAAAGCTGCATGAGCTGGAGACGAACCCGAAGAAGGTGCCCAGGGCCATGGCCTTGGTGCCGCTGCTGCCCATGGCCTTTTGCATCTGCCCGCGCGTGACAAGCACCTGAATCAGGCTGGAGATCAGATAGCCGAGCGCGAATGCCCAGAACGCCATCCAGAAAAAACCGAGGCTGGTCATTGCCGCCTTGTGCCAAAGGGGAAGGAAATCAGTCATGCGAGTCAGTCGGTCCGGATGATTGCGACGAATTTCTTAGTGCTTGTATGCGATCGCCAGCACCCACCGTGTCTGCCCGAAATCGTTTTCCAAGATCAGTTCCCGCTGCCAATCAACAGCAAATCCTTCAGATGTCATCAGGTGGGCGTGGTTGTGCAGGTAGGACTTTTCCGGGCCATGGGGGATTAGATGCTTCTCGTTTTGGTCAGGTCATTGTCGTACGCAACGGGCTCGATCAACTCGATCACAACAGGCACCTTGGAGACTTGGCAACACGGCGTGCGGCGCTCGTCTTCAGTTGTGTATTCGAAGGCACCGCCAATGGTGAAGTACGGCGTCGCTGGTTCTGCTTGTTCAGCAGAAAATCACTGCGACCACTAGTCCAGACGAGAAGCTATGTCTTCCGCACGCAAATGCGTGTATCGCTTGAGCATCCCAAGAGTCTTGTGACCAGTTATCGCTGACAACGCTATGACGTCGCCGCCCAACTTCTGGGCAAGTCGGCTGGTCGCCTCGTGCCTCAGATCATGAAAGCGCAAATCCGTGATGCCTGCGTCCTTTCTGGCTCGGACAAATGCCTGTGATATTCCACTCGCGGTATTTCCCAGCACAGCCCCCGCTTCAGCTCCTTGCCGGAGTTCGTGAAGAACAGCTACAGCCCGACCGGACAACGGAACAGATCGCGATTCTCCGTTCTTCGACATGGCTATTCGGGCCACGCGAGTTTCAAAGTCGATATCGGCCCAAGTCAAGGCGCACAGTTCTCCGAGCCGCATCGCGGTTTCCACAGCGAGCTCAATCGCGAAAACAAGGTTGGGGGATCGCACGCTCATCGCAGCCGAAACGAGGCGAGCGTACTCGTCTCCAACCAAGCGACGGTCGCGAGCCGCTGCAGTTCTGGGGAGTTTGATTTTGTCCACCGGGTTGCCTGCTGGCAGAAAAACGCCCCATTCACGAACCGCGTGATCGATAGCACGCTTCAGGAAAAGTACTTCGTGGCGAACCGTCTGTGACGAGATCGTCCGATCCAATTCGCGCGGTGGTTTCGATGTGCTCCGCACGCGGGTTCTAAGGCGGGCATCCCGGTAGGCTGCAACCGCTTCCCCATCAAGCGCGGCCAGAGGAATAGCCGCAAGCCTCGAAGTCTGCAGTTTTCGACTGACGCATTCCCAGCTGTACGCCGCGCGCGTCGATGGTACGACTTCCGCCGTGTAGCGTTGCAATAACCCAGCGACAGTCGTGCGCTCAGCAAGTTTTGTGTCGCGCCAAGCGCCGATTTCGATCTGCGCTTCGGTCTCTCTTGCCCACCGTTCCGCAGCAGATTTGGTGCTGAACGTGCGCGTCTGCCGGCGCGCGCCACGCTTGCTTACGGTTGCGTCCCATCGCACTTGCTTGCGCGCAACACGCTTTCTGATCGATGCCATTCCCGTCTCCAGTGCAGATATAGTGCAGATATGCTTTGATTTCGCTACATCATGCATATATATTTCAGACACTTAGGATACTAGCAGTGCTGGCCTTCTAAGCCGACGGTCCCGGGTTCGAATCCTGGTGGGCGCGCCATGTTTTCGGCTGGATTCGCCATCCATGGCTCACCAGCCACGCGGCCGGCCAACAAGTGGCCCGGCGGCTCCACTCGCTGCGCTCGTGCGGGCACATCCATGTGCCCGGCCGGCGCATTCGAAGATTCTCCGCGAAGCGCGCCACATTTTTTGATTCAACGCTGGTAGAATCCGCGCCCTGTTCGGGGTGTAGCGCAGCCTGGTAGCGCAACTGCTTTGGGAGCAGTGGGTCGGGGGTTCAAATCCCTCCACCCCGACCATTTTGACGGGATCAAAATGGGACGTCGGAGCGAAGCGACGACGCCCATAGGGCTGAAACCATGGACGGTTTCAGTCACCCTTCCCGGAACGCTCCTGATGCGCCATGGCACATCGGAGTCACCAGCAAGAGCCCACACTCAACAGTGACTGCCAAACTCATCAACGGCCGCGCAATCGCTGACTCAGTGTTGAGTGAGGTCGAGGCGGCAGTCCAATCCCGCCTGGCCAACGGCCAACGCCCGCCCGGCCTCGCCGTCATCCTTGTCGGTGACGACCCGGCCTCGCAAACCTACGTTGGCTCCAAGCGCCGCACTTGCGCCAAGCTGGGCCTGCATTCGCAAGCCTTCGATCTGCCTGCCGACGCCAGCCAAGCGGATTTGCTTGCGCTGGTCGATCAATGCAACGCCGACGCCAGCATCGATGGCATCTTGGTGCAATTACCGCTGCCACCTCACATGGATACAACGTCGGTGATTGAGCGCATCGACCCGCGCAAAGATGTCGATGGTTTCCACCCCTACAACGTCGGCCGCTTGGCGCAGCGCATCCCGGCATTGCGGCCTTGCACGCCGCTGGGTGTCATGCGCCTGCTGGGCGACAGCGGTATTGCCGTTCGCGGCAAAAAAGCGGTCGTGGTCGGCGCATCCAACATTGTCGGCCGGCCGATGGCGCTGGAATTATTGCTTGCCGGGGCGACAGTCACTGTCTGCCATCGCTTTACAACGGAACTTGCGGACGAAGTGGCCCGAGCCGACATCCTGGTCGTGGCTGTTGGCAAACCCGGCATCGTCGATGCGCGGTGGATCAAACCAGGCGCGGTTGTGATCGACGTGGGCATTAATCGCGATGCGGCGGGCAAATTGGTTGGCGACATCGACACGGCCGTGGCGGCCGAGCGCGCGGCATGGATTACGCCCGTGCCCGGCGGCGTGGGGCCGATGACCGTTGCAATGTTGATGCACAACACCCTGCAGGCTGCCGAGTTGGCTGCCGGCCGCTAAGCCGGGTTCAACTTTGCTGGGCTTGCTTCAGCTCGGCGCGCAGCATTAACGACTCATAAATCACTGCGACGTTCTCCAAGAACAGGTCGATCAGCGCCTGATCCGGTGCCGACAAGGTCGCTTTGCCGGCAATGTACAGCAGGTGCTCTGTGCCATCCTTGCCAACGAAATAGCCCGAGAAATGCTCAGGTGTCAGCACGCTGCGGCGCTTGCGCAGCGCCAGGTTGAGGTTGTGGTAATCCGAGTGGGTTAGCGCCGCGCGCGGCGCCTTGCCAACCGCGTTGGCAAAGCGGCCAGTGGCGGCAACCACACGTTCTTCGGCGCCCTGGCGCTCGGCCACCATGGCGGCATTCACATAGACCATGTCGTGGTCGTCGTAAATCAGCGCCGACAATTGCTCCATCACGCCTTGAATGAATTCTTCGGCCGACTCGGAGGTGAACAATTTGGACGCCGCCGCCAGCACTTTGATTAGCCCGCGGCGGTTGGCCTCGATGGTGTTGAGGTCGCGGTACGAGCGCAGCGCCGAATACACCACGGTGTAGAGCTTTTTGGCCGTGAGTTCGGTTTTTTCCTTGTAATCGTTGATGTCGTAATCGCGGATGACATCGCGCTCAGGCGCTTGGCCGGGCTGGCCAGTGCGCAGCACAATGCGCACGAAACGGTTTTTCAAGGTCTCGCGAATGTAGCGCGCGGTGTCCAGGCCGGCGTGGTCGGTTTCCATCACCACATCGAGCAGCACCATGGCCACATCCGGCCGCCGGCGCATGACATCGCGCGCCTCGTCACCCGAGTAAGCCGACAAAAACTGCAGCGGACGGTCGGCATACTCAAACCCCGACAACGCCAACTTGGTGACGGTGTGGATTTCCTCTTCGTCATCCACGATGAGGATAGGCCAAGGTGCCTGGCCCTCGGCGGTTTGCGCGCTTGCCTCGTCGGCAAAGACTAAGTCGTCAGAATCACCCATGCTGGTATGTGTGAAATTTTGCGCTGATCATACGCAGGTGCCCTCGATGTAGGGCAAATCAAATGTGAAATGCACGCCTTCGCCCAAGGTGCTGGTGCAATGCACTTTGCCACTCAGGCCTTGGCTAACGATGTTGTAGACCACGTTCAGGCCCAGCCCGCTGCCGCCTTGGCCACGTTTGGTGGTAAAAAATGGGTCGTAAATCTTCTTCAGATTGGCCTCGGAAATACCCACCCCGTCATCCAAATATTCGAGCTTCAACCGATCACCATCGCGATGGCAGCGTATGGTCATGGTGCCGCTGTCGCGGCCCTCAAAGGCATGCAGCAATGAATTCATAATCAAGTTGGTCAGCACCTGTGACCAACTGCCCGGGTGGCTTTGAATGCAAAGGTCTGGCTCGATGTCGGTGACCACCTCGTAGGGCGAGGCCTTGAGTTTCGGTGCCAGTGAGATCAGCGTATCGGCAACATACTTATCGACATAAAAGCTGCGGAACTCGTCGCTGCTTTGATCCACCGCGACCTGCTTGAAGCCCTGGATCAGCTCAGCCGCCCGCTGCAAGTTGGCCAACAGCATTTGGGTGCTGGTTTCGGCGGTTCTCAGGTAGCCCTCCAGCATCGAGCGCTTGAGTTGGCCGCCCGCCATTGCCTCGCCAACCTGCTCGGTCTGCTCGCGCAAGTGGCTGGCGGCCGTCACACCAATGCCAATCGGTGTGTTGATCTCGTGCGCCACGCCGGCAACTAAGCCACCGAGCGAGGCCAGCTTTTCTGCCACCAGCAATTGCTCCTGAGCGTCCGAGATCATTTGCTCGGCATGCTTGCGGTCGGTGATGTCGCGCACGGCGAACACCAGCATGGGCTGGCCTTTGGATTCCATGCGGCCGATGGAGAACTCGGTGGGGAATGTGCTGCCATCGGCATGCAAACCCACACCCTCGGCCTCGCCAACAACCGACGGCTCCAAACTGCCATCGAGCAAACCGTCAATGAACTTGTGCGAGTTGTCGCGGCGTTCTGGCGGGTTGAGGTCGTAAACCGTCATCCCCACCAATTGTTCCAGCGGATAGCCGAACATGGCCTCCGCCGCAGGGTTGGCACTCTCGACGACACCACCTTCACGCAGGGTGATCAGCGCGTCCGGCACGGTGGCAACAATGCCGCGCACCAGTTCCTCGGAGGCCACGCGCTGCGCGGTCGATTGCTGCACCTGCATGGCACGGCGTTCGATGGCGTAGCGGACGGTGCGCAAC
>JAAFAL010000209.1 GCA_018222345.1 bacterium | reverse complement strand
CTCGAACATCATTGTGGTTCCGCCATAGACCAACGTGCCATAGACGATGTATGAGTGGCCTGTTATCAAGCCTACGTCGGCCGTGCACCCATACACCTCGCCGCGCTTGTAGTCGCACACTCGCTCGTGCGTGAATGCGGCATACAGCAGGTAGCCGCCGGTGGTGTGCAGCACGCCCTTGGGTTTGCCGGTGCTACCCGAGGTGTAGAGGATGAACAACGGGTCTTCGGCGTTCATCGGTTCGGGCGGGCAATCGGCTGATTGTTTGCCGACCAGTTCGCCGTAGCGCACGTCCAGGTCGGGATTCCAGGCGACATCGCCGCCGGTGCGTTCCAGCACCAGCACCGAGTCCATATTGCTAGCGCCAACAATCTCGACAGCGGCATCAACATTGGCTTTCAGCGGCAGCGGTTTGCCCCCGCGCAAGCCTTCGTCGGCGGTAATCACAAACCGCGATTTGCAGTCCTGAATGCGGCCAGCCAGCGCTTCGGGCGAAAAGCCGCCAAACACCACCGAATGCACCGCGCCAATGCGCGCGCAGGCCAGCATGGCGTAGGCCGCCTCGGGCACCATGGGCATGTATAGCGTGACCACGTCGCCTTTGCTCACGCCCAGTTGTTTTAGTCCATTGGCCAAGCGGCAGACATGGCCGTGTAGTTCCTTAAAGGTGATGGACGCATCCACCGCCGGGTCGTCGCCTTCCCAGATGATCGCCACATCGTCGCCGTGCTCGGCCAAATGCCGGTCGATGCAATTGGCCGACACATTCAACACGCCGTCGTCAAACCAGTGAATGTGCAGGTCGTCTTGCGCGTAGCTCACATCCTTCACGCGTGTGAACGGTTTGATCCAGTCCAGCCGCTGCGCCTGTTCGGCCCAGAAGCTCTCGGGGTCATCCACCGATCGCTTGTACAGCGCGTCGTAGTCGGCGGCAGTGGTCAGCGTGTCGGACGAGTCAGGGGCGGGAACGGGCGTGTTGGCAGTCATGGGGTCTCCTAGGGAAGCTCTGATTGAATCGCGCGAACCGCGTTCGAGCCCAGAAAAGCGCTGATGCAAGGCGGACGGCGCAGCGCCGTAGTCATTCTACGGTCAAGCCGGCCAACGCAGTCAGCAGCACTTTTCAGGCCGAACCCCACAGGGGCCGGGCCTTTCCGGCCGCCTGGCGGCGTCACTCGTCGTTCGTGTGGAATGACCACATGTCTCTCCTCGTTCCTTGCCAGCCAGCCGGAAAGGACTCCGGCGCGGCCGCGGGATTCAATCAGAGATTCCCTAGTGGCCGCGCCAATCATTTTGGGCGGTGCCGTCATGTTTTGCGAGTATCGAAACATACGCGTGACGGGCCCCGAGAGAAAGCCAAACGGTCAACTGTGCATGGTGACGCGGCGCGCTGCCCGTGGTTAAACCTCCATGCGTTCAGCGCGGGAATGATCCGAACCGAGTTCGTCGGCATCCATTAACTGTGCGCGGAAGTCGGCGCCGGGTAAGGCTTCGCTATACAAAAAACCTTGAGCAAACTCGCAGCCAATGCCTGCCAAATAATTGTGCTGGGCGCGCGTCTCCACGCCCTCGACAACCACGGCCAAGTTCAAGCGCTCGGCCAAATTCAGCAGGCTCGTCACCATCTCGCGCGCGCTGGGTGAATCGGGCAGGCCGCTTACGAATGAGCGATCCACCTTGATGATGTCGATGGGCAATTCGCTGAGCTGCGCCAGCGACGACATGCCCGTGCCGAAGTCATCCAGTGCGATACGAATACCGAGGTCGCGCAGCGGCTCAAGTATGGCGGTGCAGCGCGCGGAGTCTGCAACGGCATGCTGTTCAGTGATTTCGATCCGCAGCAAGTCTGGCGACACGCCTGTCCGGGCCAAGCACTGTGTGACGTGCGCTTGCCAGGCTTCGGTGATCGTGTCTGCGCAGGCGTTCACGCTCAGCATGAACCCTGGATGCAGGAGCAACTCGGCCTGCCAATTGGAAACGTAATCCAGCGCCTTGCACAAGATCCACTGGTAAATCT
>JAAFAL010000080.1 GCA_018222345.1 bacterium | reverse complement strand
CTATAGCACAGAGACCCTGTATGACCTCGTTGATTCGATGCTGGATGCGGTCAACATTGATGTGGCCACACGCGCCCAGATAGACCAGCCTTTCGAACTGCGCCGCTTGGTCGAAGCCACGGCATCAATTTTTGCCGCGCGGGCAAGCGCTAAAGACCTGCGCCTGGACATTGGTGATGTGCCAAGCATGCACTTACACGGCCCCGCGATCGTGATCCGCCGCAGCCTCATCAACCTGATCAGCAACGCCGTCAAATACACCGACACGGGTAGCGTTCGCATTGCCGCCAGCCTGGACGACACAGACAGCCAAAACAGCCTGCTCAAGCTTGTCGTCACTGATACCGGGCCGGGCATTGATCATGCTGAACTGGCCACAACAACACCCGGCGCAGACGTTTACAGCGTGCAGCCCAGCAGTAAAGTCGGGCTGGCCATCAGCCAACAGATCGTCACCAAGGCTGGTGGCTCGTTGACGCTGCGCCGGCGCGACAGCGGCGGCACCGAGGCGCGGCTGCAGGTGCCAGTTAGTCGTCATCCTAATGCCGAATCGACTGAGCCGGAAGCCGCGCCAAAGGCCAATCAAGGCCGCGCTTTGCTGGTTGACGACGACGCCACCACGCGCCAAGTGCTTGCCGCAGCGCTAGATCGTGCCGGCTACCAAGTGACACACCATGCAGACCTGGCTGGTGCGCAAAGTGGCCTGGCCGACACAACTTGGAGCCTGATTGTCTGTGACCACCGCCTGCCTGATGGCGATGGTTTCGAATTGCTCAAGCAGCACCGCATGCAGGGCAATAACGCGCCGTTGCTGCTGGTGTCAGCCGTGGTAGCCGGCAATGGCGATGAGGCTGCGCAGTACGGCATCATCCGCATTCAAAAACCGGTGCCCGATTCGGCGCTGCGCGCGGCGTGTCAGCAAGCCGTTGCAGTGTCCAAGAACCTGGCTTTGCTCACCGACCCCAGCGAGTTGGCCGGCAGCCTGGAGCTGGCGCAGCGCAACGAGGTTTGTGCGTTGTTTATCGATCAAGCTTCGGCTGATTTGTCCACAGTGAAATCGCGCTCGGCTGATGCCAAGGCGCGACATGTGGCGGCGCACCGCCTGGCCAGCGCCGCCACCACGCTGGGTTTGACTGGCACGCGAGAGGCCGCGTTAGCTGTCGAAGCGTTGCTGTTACCAGCCGTGGAGGCTAAGGATAACGGCGCCGCAGTCGATCCAGAGCAGCAGGCGACGGCGATCGATGCGCTGGACAAAGCCGTTGCCGCCAGCGTGTCGGCCTGTCAGGTGGCCTTGTTGCGCGGCTCGGCCGCCACCAAGGCGTAACCCACGCCGCGCACGGTGCGCAGCACATCCGGTGGCGCGCCGGCCGTTGCAAGCTTTTTGCGTAGCCGGGCAATCAGCGTATCCACGGTGCGCAAATTGCCCGGATCGTCAGTGTCCGCCACGTTGTCGTGTAGGCTGACCGCCAGTTGCTCACGCGTGCAGACACTGTGCCGGCTTAGTGCCAGGGCCAGGCGCGTTTCGCCATTGGTCAGCGCCTTGGCGTTGCCACAAGCTGCAAGGAGTTGTTGCCTGTGCACATCCAGTTGCACGCCATTGCCCAGGGCAACGCGCTGAGGCGAAGCAGCTCGGCTTGCCAGTACACGCGCGCCGAGGCGCTGCACACGCGCGGCAAGTTCTTGCCGGTCAACAGGCTTGACGAGGAAGTCGTCGGCGCCCATCCCTATAGCCTGACTGCGCGAGCGGGCGTCGCGGATAACCGACACCAGAATGATGCCGGCGTCGGACTGCCTGCGGGCCTCGGCGGCGGCGGTCATGCCGTCTTTGCCGGGCAGGTTCACGTCCATCACGATTACTGCGAACTGCTCAGTCGGCAGCAGCATCAACATCGCCTCAGCATTGTCTGTTTCAGACACCTTGGCGCCAGTGGCGCGCACCGCGTCGGCCAGCATGCGGCGGTTGATCGCGTCGTCGTCGATGACGATGACGTTCAAGACTGCGTTGGGCGGTGAGGGCGCGCGAATCATGTGCGCAGTATAGGCAGTCACCACGGCGTTACTCGCTCTCGTTCACAAACTGTTCATATTGGTGAAGCGATGTCGCAATTTGCCACAACCAACCCGCCCTTGCGCAAGGTCTTTGTTACCTACAAGTCGGGAGGGTGGACTTGGTTTAGTGTGCTGGTTTTGCCGTAAATGGGGTCTTGGCGGCGCCAGCCGGCTCAGCGGGATGGTCGTTTGCCCGGCCAGTAGGCGGTTGGAGTGGCACACAAACGCCATCGGGTCGTCCCACACCAGTTTGCGTGTTGAGGCCACCGACATGCTTGCAACCGGCCGGCACGATTGCTGCGAGGGATCCACGCGATACCAATCTGCGAGGCAATGCTGGGGCTGATGCTGTTGGAGCATTTGATCCGGCATCGGGAACAGAATGTGGTTGTTGAGTGCCCCGTAATCAATCAATGAGAGTCAAGCCGGCGCGCTAAGATTCAGGTCTTGGCATCCAAGGGTCTTCGTCCGACTCCGGGAGTCGCTTTGCAGTCTTGCGTGCGTATTTCCTGAGCTTCTTCGACGCCGCTGATTCAGCCAGCTGTTTGAGCACAGCTCGATATCGGCCATTCCCGCTTTCTGCGAGTGCTTTGGTCAGATACGCGGCACCGTCAATTTCATAGGGGTCTTGAGCGTCTCGGTGGGCCCACAAGCTTTCCGAAACGGCGTCCAATGCGGAGACGTCGCGGGGTTGTGCTCGGTAAACGGCGATACTCGCCGCCTGGTAAGCCTCGCCTCTTGTGTCTAGGCGCTCCCTGATTGCGTCCGAAGTCGCGGCAACGGGCTTCGCAACTGCAATTACCCGGTCAACGTACATCTTTTTGTCGTGTCCGAGGCCGTATTCGATGCGTCCCAACGAATCGTACAGATGTATCTCCCTGTATTGGCCACCGATATTCAGACTCGACGGTTTGTCCACCTGTATGTCGGTGGCTTGTCCGACCTTATTTCGGACCAATTCCGGTGCTTCGCCACCTCGAATCGCAGAAAACACCGCGTGTCGGTCTCCTTCATTGATTGTATTCATCGGCGGGAGCAATTGGGAGCGACCTTTCACTGCGTCGGGGTCGCCTTCATCGTATTCTTCGATTGGTGCTGAAACTCTGTTTCCGACGCTATCTTCGATCCACACGGCGCGATAGTGCTTGCCGAGCACGCCGTTGACTCGATAAGACGCGCCTGACGCCGGCTCGAACTCAATCTCGCCGACGACATTGCGCAGCGCGGTCAAAGCCAAGCCAAACGAGTCTGCAGAAAGTCTCCATCGTTGTTTGCGCGCCTCCACAGCGTGGGCAGCACCGCTCAGGGGGTAGGCGCCCCCGAACATACCGGGCGAATCTTTGCCGGTTTTTCGCAGTGCGGTTTGATGATATTCGTCATCGATTGCCTGTAAACAGAAGAACCAGGCTGACGCCGTGCCGGTGCGTTCAAAGGTGTCGTAAACGGTTGCGCCAGTGTTGGCGGATAACCCCAGACTGGGCAGCAGAAACAGGGCAGCGCACAAGCGCCACAAAGCAATGCGAAACGAATACATCATTTGATTACGCATGGTCGATTAGGTCTCGGAGTGGTCGGGGGAGAGTGGATCACAGTTTGCACTGGAAATAATTGAGGAGTTCAAGGCCGTAGCAATACGCGACATCGTGCGTTTGCGATGCGTGACGATGCCCAGATGTCGAGAAATGGGCAGTTGAATAGTTGCGGTGACAGGTAATGCCACCAACCCGTCACCCAGCATTGTTGCTGGCAAAGCGGACCAACCTAGCCCGATTTCGACCAGCATTTTGATGGTTTCCAGATAGTTGGTTGTCATGCGTACCTGTGGATGCGTGTTTGCACGAGCGAGCGCAGCGGCGATGATGCGGTGGGTGAAAGTGCTGCGATCGGGCAGGACGGCCGGGTGCTCGGCGAGTTCAGCGATATCAATGGTCTCGCGTTTCGCCAGCGGATGTGCTTTGTGAACAACGAAGGCCAGCGGGTCATTCCAAACAGGCTGCAGCTTAAGTGCTGGCGCGGGCGACAGGGGTAGGGTGACGATAGCCAATTCGATCTGGCCTTGTTCCACGGCGCGGCAGCCGTCTTCGGAATCGACAAATTCAATGTTCAGGGCCACCTTTGGGTGGGCGGCCACGAAATTGCGCAGCGCATCGGGTAGGCGGTGCAGGCCGATGTGGTGACTGGTGGCGATTGCCAGGCGGCCCTCCAAACCGTGTGCGTCGGCATCCGACAACACGGCTTTGCGGGCCTCATCGGCGCTGGCGAGCACCTGCCGCGCCTGTGGTAGCAAGCGCTGGCCAGCCTCTGTGAGCACCAGCTTGCGTCCCAAGCGGTCCAGCACGCGCACGCCCAAGGATTGCTCCAGCGTTTGCAGCCGCTTGGAAATGGCCGATTGGGTCAAGTGCAGACTGTTGGCGGCTGCCGAAACCGTGCCAGTGTCGATGACTGCAACAAAGGCGCGTAGTGAGGCCAAATCCATAAATCATTCCAAATAGGAAAAATAAATAATCACAAAATTCATTTGTGGAAACAATGTTGCAGCTTTATCCTGCGCCACCTGCAACCAATGGAGCCGGCAATGGCTGGGCAAACGCTGTACGACAAACTGTGGGATGCGCATGTGGTGCGCGACAATGGCGATGGCACGGCGCTGCTGTACATCGACCGGCACCTGGTGCACGAGGTGACCTCGCCGCAGGCGTTTGAGGGCTTGGCGCTGGCTGGCCGCAAACCGTGGCGCACGGGTGCGAATCTGGCCGTGCCCGACCACAACGTACCCACCGATGGCCCGCGTGGCGAGATCGCCGACCCGACGTCGCGCACGCAGGTTGAAGCCCTGCGCAGCAACACCAAGGCACACGCCATCACCTTGTTCGACATGAACGACGTGCGCCAGGGCATCGTCCACGTGATCGGCCCGGAGCAGGGCGCCACCTTGCCGGGTATGACCGTGGTCTGCGGTGACTCGCACACCGCCACGCATGGCGCGTTTGGCGCTTTGGCGTTCGGCATTGGCACGTCGGAGGTCGAGCATGTGCTGGCCACCCAATGCCTGGTGCAGGCGCGGTCGAAAACACTGCGCATCTCGGTTGATGGCGCTGTGGGGCGCGGCGTGACAGCCAAGGACATCGTGCTGGCCATCATCGGCGAAATCGGCACCGCGGGCGGTACCGGCTATGCCATCGAATTTGCCGGCAAAGCCATAACCGACCTGAGCATGGAAGGCCGCATGACCGTGTGCAACATGGCCATTGAGGCGGGTGCGCGGGCCGGCATGATTGCCGTGGATGACACCACCATCGACTACGTGCGCGGCCGGCCGTATGCGCCGACCGGCGAGGTCTGGGAGCAAGCGCAAGCCAGTTGGCGTGGCCTGCACTCGGACGCCGACGCGCAATTTGACGCCGAAATCGTGATCGATGCCGCAAGCATTGCACCGCAGGTCTCGTGGGGCACATCGCCCGAAATGGTTGCGCCCGTGACGGCCGTGGTGCCCGACCCGCAGGCGGCCGCTGCCGACAAACGCGAGGGCTATTCGCGCGCGCTGGAATACATGGCCTTGCAGCCGGGCGTGCCGATCAACAGCATTGCTATCGACAAGGTGTTCATCGGCTCGTGTACGAATTCGCGTATCGAAGACCTGCGCGCCGCCGCCACCGTGGCCAAAGGCAAGCGGGTCGCCGGAAACGTCAAACAAGCGATGGTTGTGCCTGGCTCTGGCTTGGTCAAACAACAAGCCGAGGCCGAGGGGCTGGACAAAATCTTTGTTGATGCAGGCTTTGAGTGGCGCGAGCCGGGTTGCAGCATGTGCCTGGCCATGAACGCCGACCGGCTGGAGCCGGGCGAGCGCTGCGCCAGCACCTCAAATCGCAATTTCGAGGGCCGGCAGGGCCAAGGTGGGCGCACCCATCTGGTGTCGCCGGCCATGGCAGCTGCGGCGGCCATTCACGGGCATTTTGTCGATGTTCGGGAGATCAACTAATGCAAGCCTTTACAACACATACCGGTATTGCCGCGCCGCTGGCGCGGAGCAATGTGGATACCGATGCCATCATTCCCAAGCAATACCTGAAGTCGATCAAGCGCACGGGTTTCGGCGCTTTTTTGTTTGACGAATGGCGCTTTACCGACGCCGGCACGCTGGATTCGACGCCAGAGAGCCGTAGTGAGAATCCCGATTTTGTGCTCAACCAGCGACAATATCGCGATGCCAGCATTTTGTTGGCGGGCAAAAACTTTGGCTGCGGCAGCTCACGCGAGCACGCAGTTTGGGCGCTTGCCGACTACGGCTTCCGCGCCGTGATTGCTCCAAGCTTTGCCGACATATTTTTTAATAACAGTTTCAAGAATGGCTTTCTACCTATTGTTTTAGAAGAAAAAGTTGTTGATGAGCTGATGGCCGAGGCGCAGCAAGGCGAACTACGCCTTAGCATCGATTTGCAGGCGCAAACCGTGTCGGCGCCTGATGGCCGGGCGTGGCCATTCGAGATCGACGCTTTCCGCCGCGACAGCCTGCTCAAAGGCCTGGACGAGATCGGCCACACATTGGAGCAAGCCAGTGATATTCGGGCCTACGAACAGCGCCGCGCCGCCGAAGCACCTTGGTTGTTTACGGACCAACAAGCGGACCAACAATCAGCATGAGTCATAAAATTCTGCTTCTGCCCGGTGATGGCATCGGCCCCGACATCGTGGCCGAAGCGCACAAGGTGCTGAACGCGCTGGCCGACAGCCACGGCTTTGCCTTTGACGCCGAAACAGCGCTGATCGGCGGCGCAGCGACGGACGCCCACGGCGACCCGCTGCCCGAATCCACTACGCGGCTGGCCAAGGATGCCGACGCCATTTTGTTCGGCGCCATCGGCGGGCCCAAGTGGGAGCAAATTGAGCGCGACCTGCGTCCGGAGCGCGGCCTGCTGCGCATCCGCTCCGAACTCGAGCTGTTTGCCAACCTGCGCCCGGCGCTGTTGTTTCCCGAACTGGCCGATGCCTCCAGCCTAAAGCCCGAACTGGTCGCGGGCCTGGATATCCTGATCCTGCGCGAACTCACTGGCGGCATTTATTTCGGCAGCCCGCGTGAAAAGCTGGCCGACCGCGCCTACAACACCATGCCCTACAGCGTGGCAGAGGTTGAGCGCATCGCCCGCCGCGGCTTTGAGCTGGCGCGCGTGCGCGGCAAACGCCTGTGCAGCGTCGATAAAGCCAATGTGCTGGAAGTATCGGAGCTGTGGCGCGAAACCGTGACTGCGCTGGCTGGCGACTACCCGGACGTGGAACTGAGCCATATGTATGTGGATAACGCCGCCATGCAATTGGTGCGCGCACCCAAGCAGTTTGATGTGCTGGTCACCGGCAACTTGTTCGGCGACATCCTGTCGGACATTGCAGCCATGCTCACCGGCAGCATCGGCATGCTGCCGTCGGCCTCGCTGAATGCTCAGGGTCGTGGTTTGTATGAACCCGTGCACGGCAGCGCGCCCGATATTGCCGGCAAAGGCATCGCCAACCCGCTGGCCACGATCCTGTCGGCCGCGATGATGCTGCGCTACTCGCTGGGCGAGGGCGCGCTGGCGGATGTGGTGGAACAAGCCGTCCGCCAAGTTTTGGCTGATGGACTGCGCACCGCGGATATCGCTGGTGGCGGGCAGGCTGTCAGCACAACTGAGATGGGCGATGCTGTGGCGAACAAGGTACGCGCAGCCGCCAACTAATCCCTGTCATTGCGGGCGCAGCGAAGCAATCCCGGCACGCAGGCAGTCCATGACGAGATTGCCGTGCGCCTTCGGCGCTCGTAATGACAAACGCTTTTTCAACGAGTGAAACCAAGAATATGAGCAAGACCTACGACATCGCTGTAGTCGGCGCCACTGGCGCGGTTGGCGAGACCATGCTGTCCATCCTGGCCGAGCGGAAGTTTCCGGTTGGCAGCGTGTATGCGCTGGCCAGCGAGCGCTCCGTCGGCGAGCGTGTGGCTTTCGGCAGCAAGTTCCTCACCGTGCAGAACCTGGCGGATTTCGACTTCAGTCAGGTGCAAATCGGGCTGTTTTCGCCGGGCGCCAGTGTTTCCGAGATTTACGCCCCGGTTGCGGCCGAGGCCGGCTGCGTGGTCATCGACAACACCTCGCAGTTTCGCTACGACGACGACATTCCTCTGGTCGTGCCCGAGGTCAACCCGCACGCCCTGGAACAGCGCCACAACCGCGGCATCATCGCCAATCCCAACTGCAGCACCATTCAGATGATGGTCGCGCTCAAGCCGATTTACGACGCCGTGGGCATTACGCGCATTAATGTGGCCACTTACCAGGCAGTTTCGGGCACCGGCAAGGGCGCCATCAGCGAATTGGCGGCGCAGACCGCGCGCCTGCTAAACGGCCAACCTATTGAAGAACCTAAAGAATATCCCAAGCAGATCGCGTTCAACGTCATCCCGCATATCGACGTGTTTCAAGACAACGGCTACACCAAGGAAGAAATGAAAATGGTGTGGGAGACGCGCAAGATTCTTGGCGACGAAACCATCGAGGTGAACCCCACCTGCGTGCGCGTGCCGGTGTTCTATGGCCATTCCGAGGCCATCCACCTGGAAACCCGCGAGCCCATTGATGCCGACCACGCCCGCCAATTGCTGGCCGCGGCGCCGGGCGTCACGGTGCTCGACGAGCGGGTTGATGGCGGCTATGCCACAGCCGTGACCGAGGGCACCAACAACGATGCAACCTTCGTCAGCCGCATCCGCAATGACATTTCTCACCCGAATGGCCTGAACCTATGGGTGGTATCTGACAATGTACGTAAAGGAGCGGCGCTAAACTCAGTACAGATCGCAGAAACCTTGGTTGCGCAGGGCTTCTAATGTATAAAGGACGGGGTTAATTTCCGGGCAGTTCGTGCGTCTGACAAGGCACTGCCCGGTAAACGGGGAGATTGTCAGATCATGATGCGCCTAGCCGCCATTACTGCCGCCTGTGTTGCGGCTTGCCTTGTAGCAACTTGGAGCCCGCCGGCAAGCGCCTTGGCGCTGGGTGAAATCGAATTGCAGTCGGGGCTGAACGAGCCACTGGCTGCGCGGATTCCGCTGCGCTTGAGCGGCAACGACGAGTTGCAAAGCCTGCGTGTGTCAGTGGCCGAGCAGGACGCCTATGTGCGCTCCGGGCTGCAATATGACGCTTACTTGCTTTCGGTCGAGTTGACCGTGCAGCCGGCGGTTGGTGCACAGCCGTCGTACGTGCAGATCAGCAGTAGCAAGATCGCCCGTGAGCCGTTTCTTGACTTGATGGTGGAAGCCAGAGCGCAGGGCAACCGCATCCTGCGCAATTACACGCTATTGCTTGATCCGCCGGTGTTGGCCGCCGCCGATGGCGCGCAGCAGCAGCCCAAGCCAGCGGCGCCCGCACCAGCGCGCTCGCCTGGCACCAGTTCCGCCATCGCGCCGCCGCAAACGGCCCGCCCGAAGCCAGCAGCGCCCACGCCAGCAAGCGAACCAGCCGAGGCTGCGCTGAGCGTGAGTTCGGCCGATCCATCGTATTTTCAGTCTGGCAGTGGTTGGGTAGATGCTGACGGCAATCCGGTTCGCCGTGGCAGCCAAGCCGCAGCGGCTACGCCCGCCGGGGCCAAGCGCTACGGCCCGGTCGGCCGCAAGGAGACGCTTTGGAGCATCGCCTACGCCTTGCGCCCGGACTCGTCCATCACCATGGATCAGATGCAGTTGGCCATATTCCGCGCCAACCCGCAGGCCTTCGACGGCAACATCAACCTGTTGTTGACCGGGGCGATGCTAAACATCCCCACGGCGGCCGCCATACGCGGTGTTGACCCCGCCGCGGCCAAAGCCGAAGTGGCGCGCCAGCGCGCCCGCTACACGCCGCCAGCCGATGCCACAATGGCAGCGCCTGCCGGCTATGACAGCCAAGTTGAGCAGCCCGCAGACGACTACGCAGCGTTCGACGATTCGGACTTCGATGACACAGATTTTGACAGTGCCGGTAGCACCGCAGACGCGCCCGTCGCGGATAGTGGATTTGATGACGACACAGTAATTGACGACGATGGATTCGACGCCGACGACGCAGTGGCCGACGTTGACGAATTTGATACAGACGAAACCACCTACGCGCCCGAACCAGCCGAGCCTGAGACTGCCACGCAAGACAGCACAGCCGCAGCGCCCAGCGACCAGCCAAATCGCCCGCTGAGTGCACTCGAGCGCCTGCGTGCTGGACGCAATGGCACAGCGCCTGCTCAGCAGCCAGCAGCACCGCCACCGGCCACTGACACTGGCGTTGGCGAATCCGACGATGAAGCTGATGCGGAAATGGTTGCGGATGAGCCGGACCCGGTCGAACCGGCGTTGGCGCCCGCGGTCGCACCCGTCGCCACTGCCGACAGCGATTCCAGCGGCGGATTGCCATGGGCCTTGATTGCAGGCCTTGGTGCAGTGTTACTGGCGGTGTTGGCATTTTTCGGCATTCGCCGCCGACGCGCTGCGCCAGACAACACGCCAGCCGCGGGTATGGCCGTTGCAGCCGCCGATGACGACAAGCCCGCGGACGATGACCAGCAGGCAGACGACTTCGACCATGTCGATACCGCTGTGCTCGACGAGTCAGAATTTGGTCTGGGCGCAGACGCAAAGCCCAAGCCCAGCAAGCACGCTGAGCCGGACGTGGAGCACTTCGACGAGCCCGACGGCCTTGCCGAGACAGCGATCTTTGATGAGGCTGTCGCCGAAACCCCGGAACCTGAACCGACACCGGAGGACACGGCAAAAGCCGACGCCATGGCGGCGACGATGCAGTTCGACGCCAACACGATCTCGCTGGACATGAGCGGCGACGACCCGATCTCCGAAGCTGATGTGCATATGGCCTACGGCGCCACCGACGAGGCAGCGTCGGTGATGGAAGCCGCGGTGCAGGCACAGCCGGACAATGCCGCGTATCGCAACAAGCTGGCCGAGATCTACTTCACCGGCAACCAGACGAAAAAATTTGTTGCCCACGCCCGCGATTCAGAATCCGTGCTCAAGGCCGGGTCGGGTGATGGCTGGCAGAAGCTGCTGATCCTCGGCCAACAAATCGCGCCTGACGAGCCACTGTTCGCGCAAGCCGATACTGCGGAGTTGCAAAGCGCCGACTTCGACTTTGGCAGCGACCCTGACCCGCTTGACGACACTGGCGAAGACGGCGAGTCCTTGGCGCTGGATATCGATGAGCCTGCATCTCCAACCGGCGATATGGAAACCGCCGACAGCAAAGCCGACTTGGCTGACAAGCCTGAGACCGATGACGGTCTGGAGTTCGACCTTGGCGATCTTGAGTCGCCGGGCGACGCCGAGCCGGCGCCGGATGCCACCGCTGCACCGCAGTCGGAGGAACTGAAAGCACCGTCATCGGACGACGATCTCGGCACAGATGACGATGGTCTGGAATTTGATTTCGGCGACTTTGATTTGTCGGCCGACGTCGATGAAACCAAGCCTGCACCTGTTGAACCGTCGGACGACGACAACAGCGTGGAATTCGACTTGGGCGACCTCGAGGTGGGCAGTGACCAGGACACGCGGTCGCCCGCAAGCGAAGAACCTGCACCGAGCGCTGCCGAGCCTAAGACTGATGACAAGCCCAGCGAGGATTTCGACCTGGGCCTGGAGTTGGGCGACGACAGCGCCGATGCAGGTGGCTTGGACGACGTCCTGGGTGAACTCGGCGAATTCGATTTGGGTGACGAGCCGATTGTCGAGCCCGAGGGTGAGAGCAATGGCGTGCACGCCGCAAGCCTTGATGCCTTGCTGGGCGGCGATGATGGCGACGGCGAATTGTCCGACCCGAGTGATGATGACCTGAGCACCAAGCTAGACCTTGCCCGTGCCTATGTTGATATGGGCGACAAGGATTTGGCAGAGAGCTTGCTCAAAGACGTGGTGGAGTCTGGCGACGAAACCCAAAAGGCCGAAGCCAACGACTTGATGTCGAAACTTGCGGGTGGCTGAACCCGCCACTGAGCCACCCCCGGCGCAGTTTGCGCACCCGACAATCCGCCTGGCCAGCGTGCTGGCTTTGGTGGTTTTTGTGCCGCAGTTTGGTGTTCTGACGTTGTTGGTGCTGAGTGCCGCAATGTTGTTGCAACGCGCGGCGGCAGGGCGGCACGCATTCGATCAGGCGCTACAAAGCATTTGGCGCCTGCGCTGGTTGTTGCTGGCGATCGGCGTGCTGTATCTCGGCTTCACTCCCGGCGAACCGTTATTCCCGTTCACTGAGCGAATCAGCCGCCAGGGTGCAGTAGAGGGCGCCCGGCGGGTGTTGGTGCTGGTTGCCATCTTGTTGGCGGTGCACACCGTGTTGCGCGCCTTGGGGCCGCGCCAATTGGCCGCCGGCATTACCCAATTGGCGGCGCCGCTGCGCATGCTGGGGTTGCCGGTTGACCGCTTTGCGATGCGGCTTGCCACTGCCTTGGACGCTGTCCAAACCGTTGGCGAGCGCACCCGCGCCGCGCGCGACGACGCCGCGGCAGGCTCGATGGTGCAACGAGCGGCGCGGCTAATCGTTGATGTCGAGCAGGCCTCGGCTGAGGCCGCAGACGATTTGGCGACAGTGCCGACATTACCCGCGCCGGCGTGGTGGGCTTGGTTGCTGCCCTTAGCCGTTGGCGCCGCCAGTTTTGCTTTGGCGCGTTGGGCAACATGATGCGCTGGGCCTTGGGCATCGAATATGACGGTGCGCCGTATTCCGGCTGGCAAGCACAGCCGCATGCCCCCAGCGTGCAGGCGGAGCTCGAACGTGCATTGTCTGCCGTTGCCGACCATCCTGTGAATGTCGTCGCTGCCGGTCGCACCGACACCGGTGTGCATTCACTCGGCCAGGTGGTGCATTTTGATTCGCCCGCCCAACGCCAGCCCCACGGCTGGGTGCTGGGTTGCAACACCACGCTGCCCGATACCGTCAGCCTTCGATCGGAGCAGTTTGTCAGCGAGGATTTCTAAGCGAGCTTTAGACTGGCTCTTATCATCATCTCCGTACCCACGAGACGTAGCGGACCCTCGTTTGACGTCTCCTGCTCGCACATACAACACCATCCTTCCA
>JAAFAL010000079.1 GCA_018222345.1 bacterium | reverse complement strand
GCTCTTCCTTCCAAACATAGCTACGGCTATGTTTCTCAGTCCAGAGCGGCGCCCATAACAACCGATCCTGCGCCAGCCGCTGCGCATCACGTGAAACATGCGGGCTAGCCGCGCATCGCTGGTTAGTGTGCCGTGGCGGCGCCAGCGTGGCGTGGCCGCCATTTTTGCCGCGGTGGCGATCTTCGCCGGGATTACCGCGTTTGGCCTCGTTTATGACATGGGGCTGATCTACACCGCGCAACGCGATTTGCAGCGCGTCGCCAACATTGCGGCGCTGGACGCGGCGATGGCGGCTGGTGGTTGTGCCGATGTGCCAATTGCCGATCCACAGGGCGTTGCCCAGGCGCAAGCTGCGCAAAGCGTGCAGCGTAACGCCGGTAGTGCCGGTAGCGAATGGCTCAGCAGTGGCAGTGTGACCATTGGCAGCATGGTGTCCGAAGCGGGGATTCGGCGCCTGCAAGCCGAAGCGTCGCCGCGCTTTCCCGCGGTCGAAGTCGTATTGCAGCGTCCGCAGCCGGGCCTGATCATGCCCTTGGTGCGCGGCACCGACAGTGGCACTCGGCAATTGCGTGCCAGCGGTGCGGCAATTGCCGCCCCACGTGCGGTGTTGGAAGTGGGCAGCTTTACCACCCGCCTGGCTGCTGGCGACAGCAGTTTGTTTGATCAATTGCTCGGCAGCCTGTTGGGCGGCGATATCGAGATCACGGCCGCTGGTTATCAGGGGTTGGTCACTGCTGAAGTGCCGTTTGCCGATGTGTTGCCCGGTGATCCGTCCGACCGCCAGGAACTGCTGGAGACGCCGACCGAGCTTGTCGATTTTCTGCAGGTTTTGGCTGATGCGCTGGTGGGTACCGGGCAGGGCACAGCGCGGGCGGCCATTGAAACGCTGGCCGATGCAGCCGCGCCGGGCCTGACATTGGTGCCCGGTGACATCATCGGCGTGCTTGGCGACCCAGCCGATGTCAGCGACGAAGTGTTTCTCAACGCCGGAAATCTCGCCAACGCGGCAATTACCGCGGCGCGCCAAGCCTCGCCAGTCGATCTTGGGCTTGTGCAGGAGCTGCCAGGCGTGGCGCGGGTTTCGGCCAGCGTCACCGTGCTGGGGCCGGTGCAAGTTCAAATTGGCTCCGACTTGGTCACCGCGCTGGGCGGGCCCAGTACTGTCGCCCGCAGCGAACAGCTGGCATTGACCACCAGCGTCGAATTGCTGGGCTTGGGTGGTGTGCCCTTGTTGAGCTTTGACATCGACACCACCGGAATCCGCGGTGAAGGGTCGATTCGAGACATTCATTGCGCCGGCCCCGGGCGGCCATTCCATGAGGTCACGGTCGATGCCCGCACCACCGCGGCGGAGGTGGCGATTCGCAACATCGAGTTGAACCTCGGCTTGGGCCTGCCGGGTATTGGCGTCATTGCGCTGGATGATGTGGTGCTCGACGTGTCCAGCGAAACAGAGACGCCGTTGGTGTTTGGTTCGGCACAAAATCCCACCTATGCGCAAACCCAGCGCGCACCGGCGGTCAGCGACAACATCACAGCCGCGATCACCAACGCGCTGGTTGATTCGGTGGCTAACAGTCTGCCGGCAGTCTCGATCCTGTTACAGCCTGTGCTGGACGCGCTAGCTGCGCAAGCTGTGGCGCCGTTGCTTTCGGGCACGCTCGATCCAATTTTGGCCGATTTGTTCGCCACCATTGGCGTCGAAATTTCGGGTGCCGATGTCACCATCAGGAGCGTTACCGCGGAGCGGCCCTACCTGTTTACTCATGATGGTCAATTCAAAGTAAATTAAAAGAAAAGCAGATGGCAATTCACGGCTATACTGCGAACTGGGGAAATTCTGACTTCAGCAATGTGCGCCGCCGATCTACCAGCGCGAGCCCACGCACTGATGCGAGTTGAGGGACGTGCATGCAACCCGAACAGCAGGAATCGGCCACGGTTACACGATGGCGCGCCACAGGCTTGAAGCTGTTGGCGGTGCTGTGCGTTATTTACAGCGCGCTGTCGGCCGCGTTGCTGATAGGCGTGATGATTCGCCCCAAACTGTTGCAACACACCGTGTTGTTCGCGCTGCCATCCATTGTCTTGGTTGGCATGAGTGGTTATGTGGCCATGGCCTTGTATCGCGCCGCCAGCAAGTTGCGCGAGCGCCGCACCGGCGGTCGTCAACTGACAACGGTGGAACTCAGCGACAGCATTCTCAACCGCTTGTCGGACGGTATCCTGGCGGTCAACCAAAACGGCCAGGTCAGTTTTGCCAATCGCGGCGCAGCGATCATGTTTGACGCGCCCTTGGAGGCGCTGCTCGGCGCAGCGATCGGAGAATTATTGCCGGTGCCGTTCGGCGGCGCCGAGTCGCCCGAGTCGATCCAGGCCATAGTGAATAACTTGGCCGAGTCGGACAGCGTAAACCGCCATCCGCAGGCCGTGGGGTTGCGGCACAACGGGCGGTCGTTCCCGGTGGAGCTGAGCATCGGGCCGCCGGCGCGCGCGGGTAGCGCTGGTTTTGTGCTCACCGCGCGCGACATCTCCGAGCGCCGCAAGGCTGACAACCTGGCAACCCGCTTGGGCCGTTTGCTCGATGGCGCGGGCGAGGAAGTCTATATTTTTGACGACCAGAATCAGCACATCAGCGATGTCAATGCACGCGCAGTGAACAACCTGGGCTACACGCGGCAGCGCTTGTTGCGCAGCAAGCCGATTGACCTCGCACCCAGCCTGCCAAGCCAGGACTTTGACGACATGCTGGCCACGCTGCGCGACGGCGAAGCTGAGCATCTGACCTACCAAACCGTGCACCAGCGCGCCGACGGCAGTGAGTACCCGGTCGAGATCACCTTGTCGTACTCGCGTGATGAGGAGCCACCGGTATTCATGGCGATTGCCGAGGATATCTCGGCGCGCCGCAGTGCCGAGCAGCGGCTGGAATTCATCGCCCACCACGACCCGCTCACCGAACTGCCGAATCGCATGCTGTTCATGGACCGGCTGGAGCAAGCCCTGCTCAATGCCGACCGCAACGGCGAGTGCGTGACACTGATGTTTGTCGATCTGGATCTGTTCAAGCGCGTCAACGATACACTGGGTCACGATGTCGGCGACGCCTTGCTGAGCGCGGTCGGCAAGCGCATGCAGCAACAGGTGCGTGCCTCGGACACCGTGGCGCGCCTGGCAGGTGATGAGTTCACCGTTTTGTTGGTCGGCACACACGACCGCACCGATGCCGAGCGTGTGGCGGCGAAGATTCTCCAGGCCTTTGAAGCGCCGATGCGTATCGGCGATCACGATATCGTCATCGGTATGAGCATCGGTCTGACGCTGTATCCGATGGATCAGGGCGCGCCAGTTGACTTGCTGCGCCACGCCGATGAAGCCATGTACGCAGTCAAAAAAGCTGGACGGGGCGCCTACCGAGTATATGAGCCAGAACGCTTGTCCGCCGCCGAGCGGCGGCTTGGCATCGAAAGCGCCTTGCGCAACGCGATTGCCTTGGATGATCTCGATATCAGCCTGCAGCCGGTTATCGACGTCAAGGCGCAAGCGGTGATTGGCGGCAGTGTGGGTGTGTACTGGACAACGCCCGACGGCGAAGCCATCGACACGGCCCAGGTCATGCGCTTCGCCCAGCAAATCGGCATGCTGGAGAATATTGAACTGTGGCTGATGCGGTCGGCGTGTGCCGAATACGCGCGCTGGGCAGCAGCCATGGATGACCCGCCGTCAATCTTTGTCAGGCTCTCGACCTGGCAACTGCGCCGCCGCGACTTCACCACCCAAGTCGAAGACCTGTTATCGCGTTATTCGGTGCCGCCGCAAGCCCTGGTGATTGGCCTGATGGAAGGCGGGCTACTGGATGTGCTTGAGGGCGTGACGGCAGGTTTCGATGTGCTCAGGGATTTGGGCGTGCGCTTCAACGTGATTGATTTTGGCAGCGGCTATCAACGCCTTGGGCGAATGCAGAATTTCCCCGTCGATTTCCTCAGCCTGCCGTCCGACCTGATCGCTCAGCTGCCCGACGATGCCGCGCGTCAGTCGCTGGAGTTGCTAGTTGCGACAGGCGGCAGCTTGGGCGCGCGCATCATCGCGCCGGATGTCGGCACTGCCGCGGCACGCGAGTCGTTGACGGCTTTGGGTTGCGAGGTGATGCACGGTGAGGCAATCGCAGCGGCGCAGGATGCGGATACGTTTATGCTCAGCATCACCGATGGCAAGCGCCGCCTGCACTTGGTCAACAGAGACCGCGCGGACATTGCCTGACAGAGGCCATTGGCCAGACAATTGGCTAGGCGAGTAGTCAGGCGTGCGGGCTTGCGCGTGCCGCAACCCGCTTTGCGAGTGTTGCGTATTGCGCCGGGCTGACAACCTCGGCACGCGCGCCGGGGTCGATGTCTGCGGCACTGATCTCCGCAGCACTGGCTATCGCCTTCAAGGCGTTGGACAGCGTCTTGCGCCGCGCGGCGAATGCGGCGCGAACCATGTCGGCAAACAACGCTGAATCTCCAACGTCCAAGGGCTGTGGCAAGGGCGTGATGCGCGCCACTGCCGATTGCACCTTGGGCGCGGGTTTGAATGCCCCGGGGCCAACGTCAATCACCCGCTGTGAGCTGGCCACAGCCGCAAGCATCACCGACAAGCGCCCGTAGGCAGGCTCGCCAGCCTTGGCGACCATGCGATCGACCACTTCGCGTTGCAACATGACGTGGGCATCGGTCAGGTTTGGGCACGCCAACACCTTGAACAGCACGGGCGTGGAAATGTTGTAGGGCAGGTTGCCGACGATACGTATGGGCTGCGGCTGCAGGCTGGCCAAATCGACCTTGAGCACGTCCTGCTCAATGAGCGAAAAGCGCCGTTCATCAGCGAATTTTTGGCGCAGCATGCTGGCCAGGTCGCGGTCGATCTCGATGGCCGTCACCTGGCAGCCGGAAGCCAACAGGGGTTGCGTGATCGCCGCCTGCCCGGGGCCAATTTCTACCAAGTGCTGGCCGCCCTGCGGCGCCACCACGCGCACGATGCGGGCGATGACGGCGGGATCGTGGAGGAAGTTTTGGCCGAAGCGCTTGCGCGCGCGGTGCGTGCTCACGCAGCAGCCCTTGCCATCGTGACAGCTTGCTCGATCGCCACCTGGAAACTGTGCGGGTTGGCGCGGCCGGTGCCGGCCAAGTCCAGTGCAGTGCCGTGATCAACTGACGTGCGAATGAACGGCAGGCCCAAGGTAATGTTGACGACCTTGCCAAAGTCGAGCGCCTTGACCACGGCCAAGCCTTGGTCGTGGTACATCGCAATGAAGGCATCGGTGCTTTGCCGCGCCTGCGCGTGGAAGGCGGTGTCGGCAGGTACTGGCCCGCGCACGTCCATTCCGGCGGCTGATGTGGCTTGAATGGCTGGGCCTATGACCGCAGCATCTTCTAGCCCCAAATGCCCGGCCTCGCCGGCGTGCGGATTCAAGCCGGTTACACACAGTCGCGGCTCGGCAATACCAAACTGTTGGCGCATGGCGGTGTGGACTGTTTCAATGACGCGCCGCACGCTAGCGGTGCTGATCGCGTCGGCGACAGCGCGCAGCGGCAGGTGTGTGGTCACCAGCGCAACCCGCAAGCTCGGGCCGGCCAGCATCATCACCGGCACAACATCACCCAAACCCTTGGCCAGGTATTCCGTATGCCCGCTGAAGGCTATGCCCGCATCATTGATCGCCGACTTTTGAATCGGGCCGGTACACAGGGCACCAGCGTGCCCGGCTAGCAGGGTGTCGCGCGCCAGATCGAGGGTTTGCAGCACATAGGCGGCGTTGTCGGGGCTGGGTTGGCCCAGCACCACCGGGGCCCGTAGCGGACAATGCAATACTTGCAAGTGCGCTTGCGGGTCGCCAGCGGCGTCGGCTGACTCCAGGCGATGCATGCGCACAGCCAGGCCCAAAGCCTGTGCGCGCCGGGCCAGCATGTCGGCGTCGGCAACGGCGACGAGTTGCTCGGCTTGATCCTGCGTTGCGAGCTGCAGCAGCAATTCCGGGCCAATACCCGCGGGCTCGCCCGGCGTGACCAGGATGCGGGTGCTGGTTGCCACGGAATGCGGTGGGCTAACTTTCGGTGGCCGAACCGGGTTCAAGCGCCGCCGCGTCCGGTGCCGCACGCAAATCTACATAGGCTTCTTCGCGCAACTGGCGCAGCCAGCTTTCGTACTCTTCGGCGACCTTGCGCCGACGGATGGCTTCGCGCGCTTGGGCACGCTGCACCTCGGCGCCGTTGTCACGTTCGCGGCGGTCTAGCACCTCGATGATGTGCCAACCAAACTGGCTGCGAAATGGTTGGCTGACTTGGCCAACTTCCATTTCGCCCAACTTGGTTTCGAAAGCCGGCACAAAACTGCCTGGCGCACGCCAACCCAAATCGCCGCCCTGGTTGGCTGAGCCGGGGTCGTCGGAGTGCTCCTTGGCCAGGTCGGCCAAGTCTTCTCCGCTTTGCAGGCGTTGATACAAGTTCTGGATTTCTTCACGCGATGCTTCGTCGTCGCGGATGGCATTGGGTTGGATCAGGATGTGTCGCGCGCGTGTTTCGGTGACCATGGCGGTGACTTCGCCGCCGCGTTTGTCCAATAGCTTGACGATGTGCAAGCCGCTGCCGCTTTCCAGCACATCGCTGTGCGCGCCAATGTCGAGATCGGACACCGTGCCAGCAAAAATGGTCGGCAAGCCGGCAGCCGAGCGCCAGCCGAGGTCGCCGCCTTCCAGCGCTTTCTGGCCGTCTGAGCGGCTGATGGCCAACTGTGCGAAATCACCGCCATCGTCCAATGCTTGCTTGATTTGCTCGGCCTCGGCGCGCGCGGCGGTGGCGGTTTGTTCGGTGCTGCCCTCGGGCACGGCGACGAGAATCTGCGCAATACGGTATTCGGTGCTTTGGTCACCGCGGCTGGCCATGGCCAGGAAGTCGTCCAGCTCGCGGTCCGACACATTGACACGCGACTCCACCTCGATGCCGCGCAGGCGATTGACGGTGAGTTCTTCGCGAACCTGGTCACGCACTTGCAGATAGTCCATGCCTTGCGTGCGCAGGGCACGGGCGAACTCGCGCAGGTCCATGTTGTTTTGCGCGGCGACATTCTGCAGCGCCGCGTTGAGTTCTTCGTCGCTAATGGCAATGCCGCGTTGCTGCGCACGCTGGGTTTGCAGCTTTTGCACGATCAATCGCTCGCGCACTTGGTCACGCAAAACGTCTGTAGGCGGTGGCGTGTTGCCACTGGCCTGAATCTGCGCGCTGATGGCGTCGGTAGCCTGATCCAGCTCGCTGGCCAGGATCACATCCTCATCGACCACCGCGACGATGTAGTCGAGCACCTGTGCGGCGTGAGCGGGCAGGGCGGCTGCCAGCAAAAATGCCGGCAATGTCAGACGAAACAGTCGAGCCATGATGGGTACGGAGCAGGGTGAAAAATAAAGCGCGCAAGAATATCACGCGGGGTTTTGACGGCGTTGATGCGCATCGCACGCCGCGCCATGTTTGGCGCTTTATGGCGGTAAAAGTTCCTGGATCCCAGCGCCGATACGGCTCAGGCCAGTGAGTTCCAATTGCAGGTAAAGGCTGGTGTTGAATTCACCCAGGGTATTGGCGATGTAGCGCCGGCCGGCCACGCGCGCGGCCCAGCAGCAACTGCGGTACTCGACGCCCAGTAGCGACTCGCGTGTTGACGAGTCGGTTATGGAGAAATTCCACCGCCCCACTGCCGACCAGTTCGCACCCAGCGGCAGGCTTGCGACAAGGTCGGTTTGCTCCAGCAGGTCGCGGCGGAAGCGGTAGGCGATGTCCAGCCGATAACCGTTGTTGGGGCGAATCTCTACCGCAGCATAACCACGGTTGGTGCGTGTGCGTGCGGGGTCCCACTGGATGCCCATGACCGCACTCAACCAGCTGAAGGTGTTGTAGCGCACGGTGCCGATGATGTCGGAGTTTTCACGGCGCGCCGTGTCCATGTCATCCAATGACACTTGCGAGGGCTGAAAGCGATAAATCTGACCCAGCGCCGCTTCCAGCAGGGTGCGGCCCGTGCCGACTTCCAGCAAGCGTGTGGTCACCGCGGCGGTCACTTGGTTGGCGTCGGCGATGCGGTCAAGCCCGGAATAGCGGTTGCGCGCAAACAATTGCACAAAGCTGAATTCCGGCAGCGCAGTCTCGAATACCGGAATGCCTTGCTGGTCACGAAACGGTGCGTAGAGATAGAACAGCCGTGGCTCCAGCGTTTGCAGCACGCCGCCACCGACGTCTCGATCAAAGCGCAGGCCGGCATCCAGGCTCAGCGATGGCAAGCCACGCACGAAGCTGGACTGCGTATCGCCGGCGCGGCGCAGGTTGTAGTCAGTGCGGCGGTAGTCGATTTGGCCGCCTGCAAACCAGCCCACCGCGTCTTTGCGATAGCTGACGTATGGGCGCAAATCCAACCGCGTGCCCTCGACCGCGCCCTCGCGCTCGAAGTTGACGTATTCAGAGTCCAAGCCAATGCGGAAACGGTTCCAGTCATTGGGTGACAATGCCGAAATTTGCAGCCGTGGCAGCCGGCGATACGGCTCGTCTGCCTCAGTGACTGAGCGATCCACGGTTTGGTAGTCCTCAACCGTGAGCTGAGCCGCAAACCACGCAGGTGCCTGGTAAGCGAGCCGCGCTTCGCGTTTGAGGTGGGTGATGGCGGCCAGGTCCAGCGTGGTGCCCAGGTCTTCCAGGTAACCGCGGTCGCTGACCTCGGTAAATTGTGCGAGCAGGCCCCAACGATCCGACAAGCGGCCTTCGTGCGCGTAGCTAATCAGCGAGCGCGACTCGTCCAACACCTCGTCGTTGGGCAACACTTCGTATTGCACCTCGCCACGGCCCCAGTCGTCGGCCAACAAATAGCGAAACGAATTCTTCAGTTGGTTGCCACGGCGAGCCATATAGCGGGGTGTCACCGTCGCATCCAGGGCCGGTGAAATATTGATGTAAAACGGCGCCGAAATATCCACGCCAGTGGTGTCCGAATCGCCAAAATCCGGCACCAGAAAACCCGTGCGGCGGCGGTCATCAATCGGGAAGGTGAAATACGGCAAATAGATGATCGGCACACCGAAGAAACTCACGCGGGCGTTCCGCGCGGTGCCCAGGCCGGTGTCGGGGTTCAGGGTGATGCGGCTACCGCGTAGCGTCCAATCAGGCTGCTCGGGCGGGCAGGTCGTGTAGGCCACATCGTCAAGCTGCGCGCGGACATCGTCACTGAGGTCAATGCTGGCTGCGCGGCCTCGCGCGCCGCGGTCAAACAAGGTAAACCGCGCGCCCTCGAAGTGTGCGGTTCCGGCGCTCAAATCCACGTCGGCATCGTCAGCGCCGATGGAAAATGCGCGATTGGCGAAATCGGCGCCGCCGTCGGTGGCGGCCTCGCCGGTGCGCTGGTCGTAACGCAGGCTGGGCGTGCGCAAGCGTGTGCCGCGGTACTGCAGTTGCACATCGCCGCTGAGTTGGCTGATGCCGCCGCGCGTCGCATCGATGCTGTCTGCACTGAGGCTCACGCGGCCGTCGTCGCGCACTTCGGGTGGCATCATGCCTGCCACAGCACAGCTTTGCGCCCACGCCGGCTGCGCCATCAGCAAGCTGGCAGAGGCAACAATCAGTAGTCGGCAAAAGGGCTTGGTCAGCACGCGGGCAACGGCAGTTGGCGATGGTCAGGCACAACTCGAACGTCGCACCAGCGGTAAGGCCGTGCAAGTATAGCGGCGCAAGTCCATCAACACTGACCATGACCGTGCTGCCAGACCAAGCTACCGATGCCCTGCGTAAATCCCAGTTGCAGCGCTGGGCGGTGGAGCAAATTGCGCCTGGCGACGTGCCGCTGGAATTTTCCGTGGCCTCGGCGGACGCCAGCTTTCGGCGCTACTTCCGGCTGCAAAACCCGGTCACTGGTGCGAGTTGGATTGCCATGGACTCGCCGCCTGATCGCGAGCCCTTGCGTGAGTTCATGCATGTGGCGGTATTGCTGGCACGCTGGAACACCGATGCGCCGCGGGTGCTGGCGGCAGACCCCGAGCAAGGCTTCGCACTGTTGTCCGATTTGGGGCAAAACACGATGTTGGACGTGCTCACCGACGCGACGGCCGAGCGCTTGTACGCTCAGGCCATTGATGCCTTGGCGAATTTGCAGGTCACCGCCCAGCGCGACCCCGAACTTGGTAACTTCCCGCGCTACGATGCCCAGCGCCTGCTGGATGAGATGCTGCTGTTTCCGAAGTGGTATCTGACCGAACATCTGGGTGCGTCGCTCAGCGATGCCGAGCATGCCGGCCTGCAGCGCGACCTGGAAGCTCTGGCATCACGCACGGCCAGCCAGCCACAATGCTTTGTCCACCGCGATTACCACAGCCGTAACTTGATGGCCCGCGCCGATGGCAGTGCGCTGGTCGGCATGTTGGATTTTCAGGACGCGGTGCGCGGCCCGATCACCTACGACATCGTCTCGTTGCTCAAGGACTGCTACGTCACGTGGCCGCAAGCTCGCCAGCACGTTTGGCTACAACGCTGGGCTGATGCCGTGACTAGCGCCGGCTTATTGGCTGAGGGCGCGCCGGTGCTGGACTGGTTTGACGACATGGGCTTGCAGCGTCACCTCAAGGTGCTGGGCATTTTCGCGCGTTTGCATCACCGCGACAGCAAGCCCCGCTACCTGGCCGACCTGCCACGCGTGCTCGACTACATTCGCCCGGTGTTGACCAAGCGTGGCGATTTGCCTGGCCTGCAGCGCGTGTTCGACGCCCACGTGTGGCCAGTGGTTTGAGCGTGCGCGCCATGGTGCTGGCGGCGGGGCGCGGCAAGCGTTTGCGGCCGCTAACCGACCGCATTCCGAAACCACTGGTGCCGGTTGCCGGCGTGCCGCTGATCGACAGCCGCTTGCGCGCATTGGCCGAAGCCGGTGTGACCGACGTGGTGATCAATATCGCCTACCGCGGCGCACAAATCGTCGAACACGTGGGCGACGGCGCACGTTGGGGCATCAACGTGTGTTATTCCGATGAAGGCGAACTGGCGCTGGAAACCGGTGGCGGCATCGCCCGCGCGCTACCGCTGCTGGGCCACAAGCCATTCATTGTCTGCAATGCCGACGCCTGGTCCGACATGCCGATGGCAGCGCTGGTCGAACGTGCGAATCGCTGGCCCGAGACAGATCTGGCGCATTTGGTCGTGGTTGACAATCCCCCGTATCGGGATGACGGCGACTTCCAATTGCGCGGCGAGCGGCTGACACGCGACTTACCGCGGCCCTACACCTTTAGCGGTTATTCGGTGCTACATCCTGATCTGCTTGCGGCGCCGCCAGCCGAGGCATTTGCCCTGGCGCCGCTACTGTTCGCCGCAGCGGACAGTGGGCGCTTGTCTGGAGCGCATTACGCGGGCGCCTGGTGTGATGTGGGAACGCCGCAGCGGCTGGCCCAGCTTGAGGCCCGCTTGGCGGCGAACTGACCTGTTTAGGCGCTGCGTTCGCGGGCTGAAAACACCGCCGGTTCGCGCATCGGCTTGAGTTGTGGCGGGTTCACCGCAATCGCCGCGCTGATGGCGCCGTGGCAGTGTTTGGCCAGGCTGTCGCGGTCTTGCGCGGCTACTTGGGCAGCGGCGACGGTTGGCAACACCGACAATTCAGCCTGCACGTGCTTGTATTTGAGTATCCGCCACAGGTGGGCAAAGAACACATCGTCGCCAATATACGGCGCGTCGGTGCTGATGTCCGGCGTCGGGCCGTAGCGCAGCGCCAAGGGTGTGACTGCGCGCTCGGCTTCGATGGCCGCGGCAAAAAGGCGCGGCTGGAAGCGCCGCACTGCAGTGCCTTCGGTGGTCGTGCCTTCCGGGAATACCACCACCAATTCATTGCGCACCAGCCGGCGGATCAGCCGCTCGGTCAGCCGCCTCGCGCCACCGCCACCGCGCTGGTGAAACTCGGTGCCGCCAATGCGTGCCAGCGAGCCAATCAGGGGCCAGTTGGCGACTTCGGCCTTGGACAAAAAATGCGCGTCGCACTGCGCGCCAATCACGGGAATGTCCAGCCACGAGACGTGATTACAAACGACGAAATCGCCGGTGTTGGGCAGCTCGCCGTGCACAGTGACAGTAACGCCCATGACGCGTAGCAGGCGCTTGTTCCACCAGCGAATGACGCCCTCGCGGCGGCCGCCAAACAGGCCGCTGGCGGCCAGGTAAAGCCCGCAAAGCAGGCCGATCAGAATATGCGTAAAAACCGCTACGGCTTTAAGCGTCTGACGCAAAATCGCCCTCGCTGGCCACGGTGTTGCTGTCAAAACGGCCGGTGAAACGCCGGGCGTAACGTGGCGCCAGCGCATGCACGTCAAGCAGCATGAACACATCAGCGCAATTGAAGTCGGTGTCCCAGTACGGCTCGCCACAGGCTTTGGCGCCCAGGCTCACATAGGCTTTCAGCAGCGGCGGCATGCGCGTTGCCACCTCGGCTGGCAGGCGGTCGCTGTCCCACGCCTTGCGCGGCGTCACGTGCATGGATTCCGGCGCCATGTAACGGCGGCGAATTTTGTCCAGGATTACTGCAGCCTGTGTGCCACCATCGTCCAACGGGATGCTGGCGCAGCCGAACAAGTAGCGGTAGTCGTGATCCTCGAAAAACTTGGCTAGGCCGCCCCATAGCGCGCTGATCACTGCGCCAGATCGGTATTCGGCCTTCACGCAGGTGCGCCCCACCTCGACCTTGCGGCCGGGCAGCTTGGCGATGGCGTCCATATCGAACTCGCCCGCCGAGTAAAACCCGCCGGCACGGTGTGCAGCGTCGTCAGTCAGTAGCCGCGTGCAGGCGATGATCGGCCCGTCGGTGCCATCGCGGACGATGAGATGGCGGCAATAAAAGTCGAAGCGATCACTGTCGATGTTGTCGGCGCCGCCGTCGATCTGTGCGCCCAACTCGCCGGCAAAAATGCTGTAGCGCAATTGCTGGCATGCGCGGATTTCCTCTTCGCTGCCAGCGAGCGAGCAAACGAAACGCTGACCGCGTTTGGTTTGCATCGAGTTTTGGGGTGCGGTTTCCGTCGCCATGGCGCGCCTCAATCCTGGGGTATCGCTGAATGAATCGCGCGAACCGCGTTCGAGTCCTGAAAAGTGCTGATGCAAGGCGGGTGGCGCAGCGCCGTAGTCATTCTACGGCCAAGCCGCCCAACGC
>JAAFAL010000208.1 GCA_018222345.1 bacterium | reverse complement strand
GTGCTCAATATGTGTACAGAATCTGTATAACGTGTTGTTTTTATTGAGCGTCAGTCCAAGCCATCATCGGGGCTACGGAAAAGTGGTGGCTCGTACTCATTCGCGCATAATTGAACCTGATGCTCTCACTTGCAAGGAATCAGTTTGTCGCAACTCCAATGCTCCGGTCTGACCCTGGAATACGACTGGAATACCGACGCAGGTGCTGATGCGCCGGTAATCGTGCTGGTGCACGGCTTGGGCTGCCAGTTGATCCAGTGGCCGCAAGCCTTGGTGCAACAATTGTCTGCAGACGGCTTTCGCGTGCTGCGTTTCGACAACCGCGATGTCGGGCTATCAAAGCTGCACGATGCGCCGCCGCCAGAGCGGCATTCGCTGTGGGATTTGGCACGCTGGCGCATGGGCGCGCGGCTGCCCAGTGCGTATTCGCTGAGCGATATGGCCGGCGACGTGACTGCGCTGTTGGATCATTTGGGCGTGCAGCGCGCGCATGTCGCTGGGGCGTCCATGGGCGGCATGATCACCCAGGTTTTGGCCATCGAGCACGCGGCGCGGTTGTTGTCGGCCACAGTAATTATGTCCACCAGTGGCAAGCGCAATGTGGGCGGCGCGCGCCCCGCGGTGCGCAAGGCCTTGATGCAGCGGCCGGCGAGCCAGGAGCGCCAAGCTGTCATTGACCACCTGTCGCGCAACTGGGCCATGTTGCAGGGGCGCGGCTACCAAACCTCGGACGACGAAATCCGCCGGCAAGTGGCGGCCTGTTTCGACCGCGGCATGAACCCTGCCGGCTTCATGCGCCAATTGCAGGCCATCTTTAATACGCCCAACCGCGAGCCGCAATTGCGCAACGTGACCACGCCCACGTTGGTGCTGCATGGCGCTGACGACCCCCTAGTCAACATGTCGGGCGGCAAGGCTGTTGCCAAAGCCATCCCCAATGCGCGGCTGGAATTGATCGACGGCTGGGGCCACGACCTGCCTGCCGAATTATTGCCGCGGATTGGCGACCTGATGCTGGAGCACATGCGCGCGAACCCCGCGCAGCGCTGACGCGTGTTCAGTCGGTCTGGCTGCTGGCAATTAGCTCATCAACCACCGACGGATCGGCCAAGGTTGAAGTGTCGCCAAGCTGGTCCACGGCGCCCTCGGCAATCTTGCGCAGGATGCGTCGCATGATCTTGCCGGAGCGCGTTTTGGGTAGCCCCGGCGCCCACTGAATGCGGTCGGGCGTGGCTATCGGGCCGATCTCTTTGCGGATGAGTTGCTTGATGCCGTCCTTGATCGCGTCGCTGGCATCCACACCGGCCTTGAGTGTCACGTAAATCTGCAGCGCTTGGCCCTTGATGTCGTGCGGGTAGCCCACCACGGCGGCTTCGGCCACCGATTCGTGCAGCAAGACCGCACTTTCGACCTCGGCCGTGCCGATGCGGTGGCCCGACACATTGATCACGTCATCGACGCGGCCGGTAATCCAGTAATAGCCGTCGGCATCGCGGCGGGCGCCGTCGCCGGTGAAATAGCGGCCCGGATAGGTGGAAAAATAGGTTTGCACAAAGCGCTCGTGGTCGCCATACACCGTGCGCATTTGGCCAGGCCAGGAATCCAGAATCACCAGGTTGCCCTCGGCCTCGCCATCCAGCATCTGGCCGTCGGCATCGACCAGTGCAGGCTGGATACCAAACATCGGCTTGGTGGCCGAGCCCGGCTTGAGCCCGGTGGCGCCTGGCAGGGGCGAGATCATGGCGCCGCCGGTTTCGGTCTGCCACCAGGTATCGACAATCGGGCAGCGCGACTCGCCCACCACGCGGTGGTACCACGCCCACACTTCGGGGTTGATCGGCTCGCCCACGGTGCCCAGTAAGCGCAGCGATTCGCGGCTGCAAGATTGCACCGGCCCGTCACCATCGCGCATCAGCATGCGGATGGCGGTGGGTGCGGTGTAGAAGATGTTGATCTGGTGCTTATCAACTACCTGCCAGCAGCGCGATGTATCCGGGTAGTTGGGCACGCCCTCGAACATCACTGTGG
>JAAFAL010000078.1 GCA_018222345.1 bacterium | reverse complement strand
GTGATGTAGTCGGTACGCAGCGGGTTGATGGCGTGCAGCGGGGCCATGTCACCTTCGCTGTCCCACCAACGGTCGGCCCACTGGGAAAACTTGTCGATTTCGGCGGCATCGACATTGCTAGTCATGCCTGTGCCTCGTTCAAGTGGGCTTGGATCCGCGCGCGCCACGCATCGGCGGTTTCAAGCAGCGCAGGCACGGCGACACCTTGCAGTTCGCCGTCGGCGACTTTGCGCCGGCCCGCGACCCAAACATCGCTGACCTGTGAGCGGGCAGCCGCGTAAACCACAGCCGAAATCGGGTCATACACCGGGCTGGTCGCCGGTTGCGCCAAGTCGATGCAGCACAGGTCGGCCCATTTGCCGGTTGCCAGCGAGCCGATGCTGTCGGCCAGCCCGATGGCATGTGCACCGCCCAACGTTGCGGCACGCAGCGCCGCGGCCGCGGGTAGGGCAGTAGCGTCGTTGGCTGTAGCTTTTGCCAGCAGCGCAGCGCTACGCAATTCGCCCAGCATGTCCAGGTCGTTGTTGCTGGCTGCGCCGTCGGTACCGATGGCCAAATTCACGCCTGCCGCATGCAGATCGCCCGTGCGGCATTGGCCACTGGCCAACTTGAGATTGGATTCCGGGCAATGGGTCACGCTTAGGCCGCGCTCGGCGCACAGCGCAATCTCATCGTCGTCCAACTGCGTCATGTGTACGGCATTGAGATTGGGGTTGAGCAGGCCGAGCTTGTCTAGCCGCGCCAAGGGGCGCGAACCAGCGGCGGCGGCTTGTTCGACCTCGAAAGCCGTCTCGTGCACATGCATGTGCACCGGGATGTCGGTCTCGTCGGCCAGCGCGCGGATACGCTCCAATGGCTCGTCCGACACCGTGTATGGAGCGTGCGGTGCAAAGCAGAAGCTGAGCAGGTCGTGGTGTTTGAGTTCGTCGCGCAGGCCGACGCCCTTGCTGATGTACTCATCGGCATTCGCCGCCCAGGCGGTGGGGAAATCGAGCACGATCATGCCCAGGCTGGCACGCATGCCAAGCGCCTGTGCCTCATCGGCGACGACATCCGGGAAGAAATACATGTCGTTGAAGCAGGTGGTGCCGCCCAGCAGCATTTCGGCCATCGCCAAACGGCTACCGTCGCGGACGAATTCGGCCGATGCGAACTGGCCCTCGACCGGCCAGATGTGTTGCTCCAGCCAGGTCATCAGCGGCAGGTCGTCGGCCATACCGCGCATCAGGCTCATCGCAGAGTGGGTGTGGGCGTTAACCAGGCCCGGCATCAGCACGTGATTGGGGCGCTCGAAAACGCTGTCTGCAGTGATTTGCTCGCGTGCATCGGTGCTTGGCAACACCGCGACAATTTTTCCGCCATCAATGGCCACGGCGTGGTGCTCGAGCACCTGCGCGGGTTCTATTGGCAGCACCCAGCGGGCGTGGATCAGGGTCTGGGCGTGCATAGTGACTGTGTTCAGCGGAAGGGAAAACTGCGACGATTGCGCACCGTAATCTTAGCAAAGCCCGATGCGTGAGCCCGATTCAGAAACCGAAGTTTTCAAGCCCTTTGCCTGGGCCGGCGATGCGCTGGAGTTGATTGACCAGCGCCTATTGCCGCACACCGAGTCCTGGCTGCGCTGCGAATCGGCTGACGCCGTTGCGCAGGCGATCACCGACATGGTCGTGCGCGGCGCGCCGGCCATCGGCATTGCTGCGGCCTATGGCATGGCGCTGGCCGCCGCGCGTGGTGAACTGGAGCAATGCGCGCCGAAGCTTCGCGCTGCGCGGCCGACCGCAGTGAACCTGATGTGGGCGATCGACCGCGTGTTGGCCCGCTGCGGGCCAAGCTTCGAGCCGGACGTGGTGCTCGCCGAGGCGCATGCCATCGCCGCCGAAGATCTTGCGCAAAACCGCGCAATGGCCAAGCACGGCGCCGCAGTGATCGGCGGCCCCGCGCGCATTTACACGCATTGCAATACCGGCGCGCTGGCCACGGGTGGCCTGGGCACGGCCCTTGGCGTCGTCCAGCAATTGCATGCCAATGGCGATTTGTTGCATGCGTATGCGGGCGAGACGCGCCCCTGGTTGCAAGGCGCGCGGCTGACCGCCTGGGAACTGCAGCGTGCCGGCATTGCGCACCAATTGGTTGTGGATTCGGCAGCGGCCAGCCTGATGGCGCAGGGGCAGGTCGATTGGGTGATTGTTGGCGCCGACCGCATCACCGCCAATGGTGATGTGTTCAACAAAATTGGCACCTACAGCCTGGCCGTTTTAGCGCGGCATCACGGCTTGCGCTTCATGGTGGCAGCACCCACCAGCACCATTGACCTGGATGCTAAAAATGGTGATGACATCGCGATCGAGCAGCGCCCGGGCGACGAGGTGACGCGCCTGGCCGGTCAGCAGATTGCGCCCGCCGATACACAGGCGTGGAACCCGGTTTTTGACCGCACGCCGTATTCGCTAATCGACGCAATTGTTACCGAAGATGGTCAATGGCAGCCGCAACTCGACCCGGCGGAGATTCCGCCGTTGAGTTGACGTAATTGCTGTCATTGCGAGGCCCGAAGGGCCGCAGCAATCTCGTTGCGTGGCGCCTCGGTGACGAGATTGCCGCGCGCCTACGCCGCTCGCAATGACAGCCAACTTTGGGAACCCACCCCCTTGACTGAAGGGGGCGGAGCGGAAATAGGCGAAGCATTGCTTCGGCCCGCGCCGCGCCCCTGCGCAAAGGGCAGTGGCCGGAATGGCCGGCAAAGCCGGCCGGGGGATGTGTAAGCAACACCATTTGATCTGCGTAGCAGATCAGTGAGGCCCCTGCGGCCTCGCAATGACAGTTTCGCTGTTGTCATTCAATGGTCGTGATCGTGATGACCGCCGATCTCGCCATCGGTAAACAGCGAATCGCGCAGCTCCTTGTCCATCACCGGGTCACGGCGGCGGATCCATTCCAGCACCATGGCGGCATGCTCTTTCTCCTCGTCGGCGTTGTGGCGCAGGATCTTCTTCAGTTCCGGATCTTTGCAGGCGTCGATGCGTTGTTGATACCAGTCCACAGCCTCCAGTTCTTCCATCAATGATGTGATGGCGCGGTGCATGTCGCGGGTTTCGTCGGTGAGTTCCTCGACGGGTTCGTGGTAGCCCTCGTTTGCCATGGGTGGCCTCGCTGAAAATGAGGGCTTGATTATGCCGGCTGATGCTGGCGCTGCGATACACTGGCGCCAGAGCTTTTGCTGCGAGTGACGGTATGTTGAGTCGATTGTTGGCGGGTGGTGCGGTGGCGCTTGTTTGTGTGCCAGCGGTGTTTGCCCAAGCGCCCAGCAAGACGGTTGAAGAACTGCGTGCTTGCGCTGCGGCGAATGCGCCCAAGCAATCGTTCAGCCAAAGCGCCGAGTTTGTTACCACCGATGCGCAACAAGCCACGCGCACGCTCGAGACGCGCCTGTGGGGCCGTTCGGAAGACGGCAAGCTGCGCCTGACACTGCATGTGCAACAACCACCCGATGTGTCCGGCACAGCTTTGCTGATTCGGCGCGAAGATGGCGACGACGACATGTTTATGTACTTGCCAGCGCTGCGAAAGTCACGCCGCGTGACCGGTGCCATGACGTCGTCGAAAGTGCTGGGTACGGACTTTTCCTACGCCGATATCCAGCGTTTGTTCGGCACGCTGTCAACCGGCAAGGCCACTGCCTTGCCAGATGGCGAGACCGACGGAATACCCGTTTATCGTGTGCAATTGCAGCCAGAAATCGTCGATGGCGGCGATGCGGTTCGCGTAGTCGCTGCGCTTGAGCAGGGGCATTGCGTGCCACTGCAAGTCAACTTTTTTGACGACACCGGCACCATCATCCGCCAATTGCGTGCCGACCCCGAAAGCATTCAGGCGGTGGGTGAGCACCACCTGGCAACAAAATTTGTCATGCGTGACAAGGTTGCTGAATCGAAGACCGAACTGACGCTGAGCAAGGTCGAGTTCGACGAGCGCATCCCTTACAGCTTGTTCAACCCCCGCGGTTACTACAACCAGCGCTGAATGCGGTGAAAAACAGGAGCGCACAACGCCGGGCACGCGCCGCAGTGGGGGCAGCCGCGGCGCTGTCGGTTGGTGCATTGTTTGCCTTGTTTGGCCCGCAGGGTTTGCGCCTGACGATTGACCCCAGCGTCGATGCGGTGATCGGCGGCTTGGCCACCGAGGCGTCGGCGACACCGCAGTTGATTGCCCTGTTTGAGCCGCGCCAGCCGCTGGACGCTGCGGATGTGGGCGAACTTGCACGTATCACGCGGGCCACAGCAAAACTGCCCGGCGTATTGTCGGCAGTGTCCGGGGTTACCGCCGCTTTCCCAGCGGACATTGATGGCGACATCGAAATGGCGTCGCTGGCACAGCGCATCCCGCGTGCGGCGAATGCCAGCGGAGCGCAAGCCATGATTACCGCCGCGCGAGACGAAACGCTGCTTGCCGGTCGGTTGTTTGGCGCCGATGGTCAATCGGTTGCGATGTGGGTTGATTTGCGCGCGCGTGGCGCTGCAGCCGAGGCCGAGGCAGCGTTGGAGGTAGAGGCGCTGCTGCGCGACGACACCGTGCTGAATACGGCGTTTGACTGGCATCTGACCGGCGCGCCGCTGGTGACTCAGCAGGTTGGGTCGCAGTTGGTGCGCGGCTTGGCTCGCGTTGCCGTACTCATCGCGTTGGTCATTATCGGCGTTTTGGTCGCCAGCTTTACCGGCTGGCGGGTTTTGGCGCTGACAGTCGTCACCACTGCGGCGGCGCTGCTATGGACGCTGGCCGGCATGGCGCTGGCCGGTTTTTCGCTCAACCTGGTGTCGGCCTTGGTGCCGCCGTTTGTGCTGACACTGACTTTGGCTTACTCCATGCACGCCTTGTTTGGCGTGCTGGGCAAGGCAGACCCACTCGCAGCCGCCGAGCGTTTGTTGTTGCCGATGAGCGTCACGGGCGTGACCACGATTGCCGGCCTGATGGCGCTAGCCGTGCAAGCCATGCCGGTGGTGCGTGCGTTTGCCATGTCGGCGTCCCTAGGTGTGTTGGCTGGCATGTTGGCGGTGGCAACGCTGCTGGTGCCAGGCTTGCTGCCATGCGCGAATCGTTGCGGCCCGCGGCCGTGGCTGACGCGTAGCATCCGTTTGTTGTCACGCTGGGCTGGGCGGGTAGTCATCCGCTCGCGGCGCTATATCGTCGCTGCCGCGCTTGCTGTGTTGGTGGTTGGCGGCTTGTTGACCATGACGGTACAACCCGGCGCCAGCTACGTGGGTGATTTGGGCAAGAACCACCCTGTGCGTGTGCAGTTTGACGCCGTCAATGCGGCCTTGGGCGGCGCTACGGGCTTCGACATCGTCATCGATTCCGCCGCCACCAATGCCATGGTGCAGCCGCAAGTGCTGCAGCAATTGGATGCACTTGAAATGTGGTTGGAGCAGCAGCCTGAGATTGGCGGCGTGAGTTCGGCCACCGACATCATCAAGCGGATCAACCAGGCATTTGCCGACGGCGAGGCGCGTTTGCCTGATTCGGCGGCGTTGACACAGCAACTGTTGCTGGTTGGCGCGCCGCCCGAGCTGCCGCGCTATCTCAACCTCGACTACAGCCAGGCCGTGCTGCGCGTGCGGACGCCGCATGACGACACCGTGACTCTGGGCAACTTGTTCGAGCGCGTGAATACCCGCTTGGCCGAGCTGCCGCCGGGCCTCAGCGCAAGCTTGCGCGGCGACGCCGTGGTGCTTACGCGCAGCGTGTCGCAGCTAACCAGCGGCCAGTTCTGGTCGTTCGCGGTGGCGTTTATTGCCATATTCATCGTGCTGTCGCTGGTCTTTGCATCGGTGCAGATGGGCTTGCGCGCGATGCTGCCGAATCTGGTGCCGGTGATCAGTTATTTCGGCTTGATCGGCTTGCTGGATATTCCGTTAGGGCCGGCGACGGCGCTCACTGCCTGCATCGTGTTGGGCATCGCCGTTGACGACACCTTGTTCTACCTGGTGCGCTTCAACCGCGCAGCGCGGGCACTGGCCAGCGAGGAGCGCGCTGCCGTGCGCGCACTGCGCGACACACTGCGGCCGGTCACCGTCACCAGTGTGGCGCTGATCCTGGGGTTTTTATGCATGGCGGCAACCGGCTTTGCCAGCCATGCACAGTTCGGCGTGCTGGCGGCGGTGACCCTGGCCATCGCCTGGCTGTGCGACCTGCTGCTTACGCCGGCGATTAGTGCGCGCAGCTCGATTGTTACCTTGTGGGACGTGCTGCGTGTCGATCTTGGCGCCGCGCCAGAAGAGACCATTCCCTTGTTCGACGGCATGTCGGCTCGGCAAGCAAGGTTGTTCGCCTTGTTGTCGCACACCCACACCATCGAGGCTGGCGAGCACTTGCTGAAAGTGGGCGATCCCGGCAAGGAAATGTTCATCCTCGTCGAAGGCGAGGTGCGTGTGTGGGTGCGGGCCGACGACGGCTGTGAGTTGGAAATCACCCAGTTGGGCCGTGGCGCCACCCTGGGCGAGACCGGCCTGTTCGCCGCCGAACGCACGGCGAATGTAACCGCAGTGACGCGTACCCGTTTGCTGGCCGTCGATTCCGACACGCTGGAGCGCGTACGCGGCCGCTACCCGCGGATCGCTGCGCTGATTTTCCGCAATCTGAACCGCATACAGGCGACCAATCTGGCGCGCTCCACGCAGCAACTGGCATCCAACCACTGATTCAATCAGCGCTTCCCTAGTCGTTCATAATGGCCGGTTCGATCCTTCAACCCTTGCCTGTGCATGTCTGAATCCAGCGAAGACCGCTTCCAACTCAAGGCCGACTGGCAGCCTGCCGGCGATCAGCCCAGGGCCATCGAGCGAATAGTCGAGGGCCTCAACGATGGCTTGAGCCACCAGACCCTGCTGGGCGTCACCGGCAGTGGCAAGACCTTTTCCATTGCCAATGTCATTCAGGCTGTGCAGCGCCCGGCGATCGTGATGGCGCCCAACAAGACGCTGGCTGCGCAGCTTTACGGCGAGTTCAAGGACTTCTTCCCCAACAACTCGGTCGAGTACTTCGTCAGCTACTACGACTATTACCAGCCCGAGGCCTATGTGCCGGCCTCGGACACCTTCATCGAGAAGGATTCGTCGATCAACGACCACATCGAGCAGATGCGGCTGTCGGCCACCAAAGCGCTGTTGCAGCGGCGCGACACCATCATCGTCTGCAGCGTGTCGGCCATCTACGGCCTGGGTGATCCCGACAGCTACTTCAAGATGATCCTGCACATGGACAAGGGCGATCGAGTCGGCCAGCGCGACATCATCAAGCGCCTGACTGCCATGCAGTACACCCGCAACGATCTGGAACTCAAACGCGGCACCTACCGCGTGCGCGGTGATGTCATCGACATCCATCCGGCAGAATCCGACGACGAAGCCGTGCGCGTGGAGCTATTCGACGATGAGTTGGAAAGCCTGTCGCTGTTTGATCCGCTGACCGGCGAGATCAGAGGCAAAGTGCCGCGCTACACCGTGTTCCCGAAGACACACTACGTAACGCCGCGCGAGCAGATGCTGAAGATGCGCGAGCACATCAAGGCTGAATTGAAAGAACGCTTGGAGCAGTTCCGCAAAGCCGGAAAACTGCTCGAAGCGCAACGTATCGAGCAACGGACGACATTCGACCTGGAAATGATTCAAGAGGTCGGCTTTTGCTCTGGCATTGAGAACTACAGCCGCTACATTTCCGGCCGCGAACCAGGCGAGCCACCGCCGTGCCTGTTCGACTACGTGCCGCCGGACGCACTGTTGATCTTGGACGAATCGCACGTGACCGTTCCGCAGATCGGCGCCATGTACAAGGGCGACCGCTCACGCAAGGAAACCTTGGTGGAATACGGATTTCGCTTGCCATCGGCGCTGGATAACCGGCCACTGAAGTTCGAAGAGTTCGAGCGCCTGAGCCCGCAAACGATCTTCGTGTCGGCCACGCCATCCGACTATGAGAAGAAACATGCCGGACAGGTGGTCGAACAGGTCGTGCGCCCAACGGGCTTGGTCGACCCAGAGGTCGAGATTCGGCCTGTAGGCACGCAGGTTGATGACGTTTACGGCGAGATTCGCAAGCGCGCCGAGATTGGCGAGCGCGTGTTGATCACCACGCTGACCAAACGCATGGCCGAAGACCTGACCGAGTACCTGCACGAAAACGGCATCCGCGTGCGGTATTTGCATTCGGATGTCGACACGGTGGAGCGCGCCGAAATTATCCGCGACCTGCGCCTTGGCTTGTTTGACTGCCTGGTGGGCATCAACCTGCTGCGCGAGGGCCTGGATTTGCCCGAAGTTTCGTTGGTGGCGATCTTGGATGCCGACAAGGAAGGCTTCCTGCGTAGCGAACGGTCGCTGATTCAGACCATTGGCCGTGCTGCGCGAAACTTGAATGGGCGCGCGATTTTGTACGCCGATTCCATAACTGGATCGATGCAGCGCGCATTGGACGAAACCGACCGCCGCCGCGAGAAGCAATTGGCGTTTAATGCCGAGCACGGCATTACGCCCAAAGGCATCAAGAAGGCCGTTGGCGATGTCATGCGGGCCGGCTTTGAAAGTGGTGACCCCAAGGCGAGGCTACTCAAAGTTGCCGAGGGGCAGGGCGCGTATCTCACCGACCCCAACAAACTGGCCAAGCAGATCAAGGTCGTGGAAAAAGAAATGTATGAAGCCGCGGCCAATTTGGAGTTCGAGAAAGCTGCGGCTAAGCGGGATGAACTGCAGAAGCTTAAGCAGCAATTGACTGGCGTGGAGGCTGCCTAAGTAGGCACCCCTCATCCGGCGCTTCGCGCCACCTTCTCCCCCAAGGAGAAGGGAATACCGGATCAAACGAAGCAGCCAGATTCGACAAATTCGTCCGGAGCGAATTTGGAGCGCCGAAGGCGAGCCCGCAGGGCCGAGGGCCATGGATGGCCCGAGTCAACCACCTCTCGTGGCGTCCCATTCCCGATTACCAGATACACAAAAGCCCGCGAATAAAGCGGGCTTTTGTGTATCTGGTAGGCGCGAGTGCCATCCAATTGCGCAAATAACCCATTGTTTTTTCTGGCCAGTGGCATGACATCAAAGCAGCGTTACTCAATCTATTACTCACAGCGGTGCGGTGTCACTAGCGAAAGCGGTTGAGCTTCAAGGCCCATTGACTCAATCCCAAACGCCTTGATTTCACTGCAAAAGCCTCGCGCGCGCGTACTTACCGGATTGCACGCCTGCAAAACTTTCTGGCCACACCGTGTCCGGTTTTGGCTACCGATTACGTTATTACCTGTAGAACCCATTTTCAGGACTACAGCAATGCAATTCGGAAAGCTCTACCGCGACAGCAACGGCGCACTTGTGGCCGTACCCAACTCCGACACTGGCGCAGACCTTGTTGAGCGCCTTTGCCTCTCGCGCCCCCTGTTTCATGGCCGCGCAGTTCCCGCCATATTGATTCAAGCCTTGCTCACAGAGTTTGGCGGGCAATTGCACCTTGCTACTGGCGTATCGCGCTTCAAGGCTGCATCAAAGCGTCGCATGGTTCCTAGCGCCTTCTAACCTTGTTCTCCGTTGGCGTGCATGGGAGTGATGGCCCTGCGCGCAATCTTTGGCCGTTAGCTTGGTTGCTAGCGGCCTTTTTCTTTTTCAGGCCAATGCGGGCATTCATGGGGCACTGGCACATCAACATGCTTGTAGGGAATGCCCAGCTCAGCGGCAATGCGTTGTGCCGCCGGACAATTGCTACCAATACCAATTACGTGCGTGGCGTCCACAAGTAATGCGCGCTCCGACTCTCTGCTCACGCTCAAGTTATATCGGCGCTCAAAAGCCCAGCGGCGCGCCACGTCGCACGATTCCAGTGTACGCACCTCCCCGACCACCAATCGGCATGTGATGCGGTCTAGGGCCGCTCTGGCGAACGCATACTGTGCTTTCCCCACAATGGCTAGGCGGGCGTCACTTGGGCCGGGAGCGCACCGCGTATAGCCGCACTCGCAATGCCTAGCGCCATGTTTGTCTTCAGTCATCATGAAAGCGCAGACCGGGCAAAGATCGGTCGAAGCCCATCCACTGGCTGGCGTGCTGTGCATGGGGGTAACTGTGCAAATAAACAGTCTTTCGATGCAAGCGTGCTGTGACGCTAAGCAGCTAAATCAATCGCTTGCGCTCCATGCTTTCGGACTCTCCACGTCTTGAATGCGCACCTCGCTCGGCAAATGGGGGCGTATCAGCTCGCCCGCTTCATCTGGTGAACCTGCAAGCCAGCAATCAATGTCGCCGTCATTCAGCATCAACGGCATTCGATGGTGCAGCCATTCAATGCTTGGGTGTGCCGAGACAGTCACGATGGTAAAGCTATCCACGCTTTCGCCATCCCGCGTCCACGATTCCCAAAGGCCAGCAAAGACAAAGCCCCCAGCTTGCTCAGGGGCGACCGCATGGCACTGCTTTGACCCTTTCGGACCTGTCCACTCAAAGTAGGCGCTAGCGGGCACTACGCAGCGTTGTGAGGCTTTCCATGCGCTGCGGAACGTGGGCTTGTCCGCCACCGTTTCGCCGCGTGCGTTGTGTGTTGAATACTTGAGCTTTGCTGTCTTCGACCATTGCGGAACCAGTGACCACGCACGCTCTCGATAGCCCTCAGCGTCTATCGTGCCCGCCAATTGCGATGGGCAGATGTTTGTGTACATATAACCACTAAATACACCACGTTCGCCATAAGTGGTTGACAGCGTTACCAGCATCGTCGACCAGTGCTGCCACAAATCTGAACAACCATCCGTTTATATCACCGGGTAACGGGCACCCCCCGTTGATTACGTCGTAAGGAGTTTCACGAAGATGGACGTTCGCTGATCCAGAGCTTACGTGGAGCTATTGCGGCCATGGACGGCGTGACGAGCAACCGGAGGAACTCGATTCATAGGCCAGCCAACGGTGTTCGCGCTGCGCCCTGTAGTCGTGTCAGTGACCTGCCGCTACCAGCCCAAGCCGCCATTCGGCTTTCTTAAAGATGTCCGCGCGAATGGGACCGAACCTATGTTTACGGAACTGACTGGGGAGTAGTCTCGGCCCATAGAGGCCAACGTGCATTAGTCATGCCGCCAACCGATAAACCTCGGCACACGATCGCAATACTCGATGTAAGGAACTCCGTAGCGTTCAGACAACCAAGGCTCCTCCGCAAACGGTGCTAATACTTACATGGCCGCCCAGAACGCGAGCAACGTGGTCACAAACAACGAGTTCACCACCAACCCCAAGCCCAACATGCCGACGATTGACGCGACATAGATTGGGTTGCGGCTACGTGAGAACCAGCCACCAGTTTTGAGGGAATTGGCCTCACCGTGGGCGTTTCCCCAACCTAGCTGAACGGTTATCAAACTGGCTGATCCGAAACCAACGATGAGCGTCACCCATCCAAGAACTGACTGGAGCACTGAGGGAGTGCCGCGACTGTGAAAATCTGCGATGCACAACACCGAAATGGCTAGTACAAATACTCGGAACAGCGCCCAAAAAGTCCGGTATTGCCAAGACTCCTTACTAGGTGGCGGCCAGAATCGAAAACCGCTTATCACCAGCCCTCCAAGCGACAGCACAAGCAATAGAGCGGCAGACGTCACACCGATCCCAAAAACTATCAATGTAATCACGAGACGACATTCCCTACCTGAACCATAAAATCTCTCATTCCGGCGTGGACGCCTAAAAGTACGGGCCGGAGCCGCCAATACGGCGGCCCCGGAACATTACGCACATCAAGCTGGCGCTAGTCGCCTTTCTTGTGCTTGTGCGGCTTGAGTGACGGCGTGTTTCCGGGAGTTTTCTTGTTGTCCCGTTGACGCCTATCGGGCTTGCCCGTCGATTTTGCGGTTCTTTTCGGTCCTGGCTTAATTCCCATGGCTTGCTCCTGCGCTAACCGTGCTCAGCAAAATTACTAACCACATTAATTTCATTGGGGTCCATTGCCGAGAGTCAAGCAATCTAAGGGCCTAGCAACACTTAGGAACACCCGGTTCGTGAATGCGCCAGCGCATGGTCTCCCTCTCTACTGGAATCGACGCAGCTCAGTTCAGGCTGCAGGGTCGGATGGTCGATGTTGAACTCTCTCGCTAAATATTCTGCTGCAGCGTCCAGCGCGGACTGCCACTCGTCAAGGCTGTCCATCTCGATATGCGCAGACAGCGCGCGAGTGCTCGATGACACTTCCCAAACGTGCAGGTGATGCACGCCAACGATGGCCGGATGGACCTCCACGAGGTCTTGTCGAATGCGATCCAGACTCAGCCCGGGTGGCACACCCGCCATGACGACACGCAACGTTTCCATGAGTAGTTTGGTGGACGACACTAAGATCAGCACGCAGATCAGTATCGAGAGAATCGGATCGATCGGCATCCATCCTGTCGCCAGTACCACGATGCCGGAACCAACAGCGGCAACCGAACCAAGCAGATCGCCCATGACGTGCAGCATCGCTCCCCGGGTATTGAGCGTTTGTTCCCCGCGCGACAGCAACCAGGCCACGCCGATATTCACCAGCAAGCCCAAAGTGCCAACCAGCAGCACTGAGCCGCCCTCGACATCCGGCGTGTCAATCAGGCGCTTGATGGCCGCGTAAATGATGACCGCAACGATCGCGTACATGAAGATGACGTTGAACAACGCGCCCAGCACCTCGGTGCGCTGCCAGCCGTAACTCAACCGAGCGGTCGGTGGCCGCTTGGACGCCCATGCGGCAAGCGCGCCGACGGCAAGCGACAGACTGTCGGTGAGCATGTGTCCTGCATCGCCGATCAACGCCAGCGAGTTGGCGAGCCAGCCGGTCACCGCCTCGACGACTGCGAAGCCGGTTGTGATGATCAGGGCCAACAGCAGCGTTTTGATGCTGGATGTATGTGCATGGTCGTGGTCGGTGCTCATGTCATGTCGCTGCGATTCTCTGTTGTGGGTTGGTCCTGTTGTACTTCATCCATGTCGCGCGCCGAGCATGATGACCATCATGCCGAGAAGGCAAAGGCCGACGCCCAGCAGATCGCTCGTCGTAGGGCGCACAGCATCGACCAGCCACAGCCAGCCCAGCGCCACGCTGACGTAAACGCCACCGTAGGATGCATACACGCGTACGGCGGCTTCAGGGGGCAGGCTCCGCAGCCACAAGAAAAGCACCAAAATGGCAGCAACTGGGAGTAGC